>JAEZDX010000236.1 GCA_023417975.1 Bacillota bacterium | reverse complement strand
GGGCATACATATAGCGCCATATCATAATTTTTTTGTGAAATCTTGTTTCCTGCATATATAAAACCTTCATTCTCATATAATGTCCTCAATTTATTTTTTTCCATATTACAATCCAATCTCAATGAATTAATACTGCTTTTTAGTGCCAAGTTTTTTGCTAAGTTAATAAGCTCCTTTGAAAAACCTTTACCGCCAAATTCCCTCTTAACAGCTAACTTATGTATATATAGTGACTTTCCCTGTGGAATTTCAGGCCAATATTCTTGATCAAAATCAGTTATAGCCATACATGCTGCAGGTATGTTATTCTCATATTTAATATAGAAATCCTTAATTTGATAGCTTTTTGATAGAGAATTCCACTTTATATTGTGCTCATCCCATTGGTTCTGCAATTTATTTTCCTTCATCCAAATTACTGCATCCAATAAAATCCCTTCAATTACTGGAATATCTTTTTCATCTGCTTGTTTTATCATAAAATAACCTCCATAAATTATTCATAATTCATAAAAACTTCTTGTTTTAAGATTACTATTTTTCAGGCTCATATGGATAGTAATGCGGTATTTTTGATTGGAACTCTTTTAAATTTATAATGTAATTATCTGCATTAAATTCAATTAAGGATACACCATCAAATTCTCCGATTTCGCCATCGTATTCACATTTGAAGTACCATTCAACAGCAGTGAAATTGTTTTGATGAATAAACTTTTTTATGTCCCAAACTAAAACCCTTCCTCGCATATTCCAATCATTAAACCATCTTTGTATAACTTCCAATCCATGGTACTCCGGGCCATAACATTCGCTATAAACAGCATTTAAATCAAAGGTTTTACTTAATATCAGACTGTTTTTGTTTGTCCAACATTTAAAATAATTTTCTATAATTTGCTCCCGCTCAAGCATCAAATTTCTCCTCCGGTTATAAATTAATATTTATTTAATTCTTTTTAGCAAGGTTACTTTAATTTTTTCTTTGTTTTTACTTGTTCATCAATCCATTTATACACATTAGCCATTTCTCCTACATAATCGTCATTGATTTCAAAAAACTTGGCATTATTTTTTATACAGAGCTCTTTCATTTCACAATGGAGTCTAATAAAATTATCTTGGCTCATATAATCATCACAATCCTTTTGTTCTATCTCACTTCTATGCTCTATAATTTTCGAATGAAAATGCTTCTCTATATACTCCTTTGAAAAGCCTATGTAGAGAGATATTATTTGCTCTAAATATTCAGGTTCAAAATCCTTAATATACTCCGGCGGCAAATAGCATCCTTCAATAATGATATGTTGTCCATTCTCAATATTAGTCATTATAATGCCCTTTACTATTGGCCATAGCTTATATGAAAGTTCAACATCACCATCTGTGGCTGAAAAATCACAATATTTATTTCCACGAATCAAGCCCATTTTTATATGATCTATCGATAAATATGGGACTTTATACTTTTCAAGCAAGTTCTGAGCCATCACTGTTTTTCCAGTACAGCTAACTCCACCTATCAAAATAACCATTGTTATTTCCTTTCCATGAATACATATTGCTTCTCACATTTAAAACACCGATTCATGAGAAGCAAATATTATCATTTTAATCTGCATTTTTATTCAATAATTGACCATTAATAACATTATATAGCAACCAATGTTAAATATCATCAGTTTTCTTTTTAAGAAATAAACTCAGCCTTTTCCCCTGTATAATATAAAAATAGTTGATGGAGGGCTCTTGTGCAAGCAATATATATAAGCCTTTTATCAAAGTCACTTTTGTAGTTTTCTTTTGAAACATTGTACACAAGCACTACATCAAATTCCAGCCCCTTTGCAAGATATGCTGGCATTACAAGTACAGAACTCCTGTCTTCATAGCTGTTATCATCCAAAAGCTTTATATCAATGCTTGCACTAAGGCTGTTTTTTATGTGCTTTGCCTCTTCTTCACTCTTGCATATTATAGCTATAGATTTATACCCACCGGCACGGAATTTCGCAATATCCTCACATATTGATTTATTTAATTCATTTATATTTTCCTTATATTTAACTTCAGGAGCGGACTCGTGCCTTTCAAAGGATATAAGCTCCTGCTCGTTGTTAAGCAGTCTTTGATTGAAGTTATTAATCTCAATTGAAGACCTGTAGCTTTTGCTAAGAGTAAGCTTTACGGACTTTGTTTTATGCAGTATGTGCTCCACATATTCGTAAACATTCTTATCTCCGCTTTTTTCAATGGTTTGATTAAAATCGCCAAGTACGGTGAACCTGGCATCTTTAAACAAGAGCTTATAAATATAGTAATGTATTGGGTAATAATCCTGTGCCTCGTCTATTACTACCTGTTTAATCTCGCCAAACTCTTCATTCCCTCTTAGCTTGACTTCCATATATAAGAGTGCCGCGGCATCTTCATAGGATATTAGCCCACTATTAAGTTTTTTATTTGTTTCAGATATAATTTTATTTATATGCTTAGGGAGTTTTAAGCCTTTAGCCAATTTCATAAAAAGCTTCTTATCCTTAAAAAGCATTTTATATAAGCTCATATGATCAATTTCCGTAAAACTTCGAATGTACTTCATTAGCCCTTCAGCTTCTTTGATAGCAATTAGCCTGCTGAAGGTTTTTATCTCAAGCGTATGGTTTTCTGTAGTTTTCTCCACAACCTTCTCAATAAACTGAAGCCTCTCCTTCCTTAACGGCTGTATTTTGTTTAATATCATATTCTCTAGCCTTTTTAACCTTCTGGAAGCGGGCATATTTATCTTGTTGTTCAGAAATATGTTTTTCAGCTCCTGTTTTGTTTCAATTGTTTTACAATTATAGAAAACATCTTTAAATGGAATCAGCTTTCTCTCATAGTATTGAAGCAGCCCATCTATTATTTTTACAAATTCATGTGAGCCCTTGAATTTTATGCTTTCAAACTCTAAATCAAAGTCCTCACTTCCTTGAAGTTGTATGAGCTTCTCTATTTGATCATGCCTCGTTTCTCCTTTCACTAAATCATCAAAGGTCAATTG
>JAEZDX010000222.1 GCA_023417975.1 Bacillota bacterium | reverse complement strand
GCACCGGTACCGATCCCCAGTACAACGCACAAGGAGGTAATAATAAGCATTTCATATATAAGTCCTCGGGCTACCTTACTTTTTTTCATGCCCATGGCTCTAAGTACCCCTATCTCATATTTCCTCTCCCTCATGGCAAGTGTTGATAAAAATATTAGTATAACAGCTCCAAGTGCAAGCACAACAATCATAAAGGTCAACGAAACCTTGGCCAAACCTTCCACCGGGCCAACTACCTTTTTATAACCAATCTCGTCAGTAGATACTTTGTAATATTCAGGAAGCCCCATTTCCTTTAACTCAGCTTCATAATCAGAAAGCAGTGAAGGCTCCTTTAGTATATATGTAGCACTTACACTTCCCATTTTCTTAAACATTGCCAGCTTTGTTATTGTATCTGCATTCATAATAATTTCATTGCCGCGGTTTAGCATTGCTATCTTGAAGGTTTGTTCATTTCCAAGTGAAGTATCATCACTATAAATACCCGAAACAGTAAATTCCTCAGTCATCTTATCTTTTTCATATATACTGTTAACCTTGATTTTATCTCCAACCTTCAAGGAGTTTAATTTAGCAAACTCCTCGCTTATAATACAATCGTAGAGTTCACCTCCGAATTTGCCGTCTATGATTTTACGAACACCTTTTTTAAAATCTTCATTCATCTCCGGTTTCGAGTAACTTATTAACTTAACATTAGGAGTTACCATCTTTTCAACTTCGCCGCCGCCAATGGGAGCTGCTCCACCTATACTTAAAGCACCACTACCTTCATTTTCATCCAGCGCCTTTAAATTATCGCCCACCGCCATTAGCTGTGCAGTAAAATAGCTGTCCTTAAGCAGCTTTGATTTACCGAAATCAATGTACTGCTGCGGAGTCACTGCAGTAAAAGGTTCATTTCTATTACTTAAACTCTTAATCTTACTCGTATCGAAAGCAATCGTAGCCTCCGATCCGAATCTGGTTTTATAATCCTTAATAATATCCCCGGTAGTAGTATTAATAATAATGGATATGGAAGTAGTAAAAATGATGGCAAAAATTATTACCCCCATAAGTAAATTTCTACCCTTATTTCTACCTAGATTTTTAATTGCGTTTCTAAAAATATACATAACGCAGCTCCTTTCCTTTCTGTTTGACTTACAAGCACAGTTTATCAAAATGAATGTTTATTGAATGTTAACTGTCCAGCTTATATTCAGGAAAAGATAAATAAAAAGTGGAGCCTTTATTATGCTCACTGTCTACCCAAACAAATCCTCCGCACAAATCGCATACATAGGAGACGAGACTTAGCCCTATACCGTAACCGTCCTTATTAAGATTGTTAACCCGGTAATTATGGTTGAAAATTTTATCCAGATGTGTTTTATCTATTCCTATACCATGATCACGCACCGAGATTATTACACTGTGGTTCTTATTTTTAACAGTAACTTCAATTGGCTTATTGTTCCCATATTTAATTGCATTATCGACCAAATTACTCACTGCACGGTATATCCATCTCTCTTTTGCAAGCACAAGGGAATTATCCTCTACATTGAAATCAAAGGTTATTTTGTCACTAAGCTTGCTGTACTCGTCACATGCGGACGCGCAGACTATGGCAGCGTCAACCTCTGCCTTTTGTGAATTGTCCGCAGAATCGCTCAAGGTTAAAATATCATCTATACTGTTAGATATGTTATCGATATCCTGCAGATATTTTGTATTGTTATTTGATTCCATGTTAGCTCTTAATATTGCAATTGCGTTTTTTTGTTCGTGAGAAAGGTATGAATTCAACCTTTTATATTCATTAAGATTTTCTGCAAATTTACCTTTTATACTGTTATAAGCCAAGGCTATGGCATTATTTACTTTTATAATATCCTGCTCTTCTCCAAAGGTCTTCAATTTATCTGCAATTTGAACAGCCTCGGAATTCTGGATATGCCGTAAGATTCTCCACAAAGAAAAAGAGCTTACAATTAGAATAAGACAAAATATAACGGTCATTACCGGAATGCTTCTTAATATTTTTGCTGCATAATAATTATTAATATCTGAGATGTTTGTTATCCTGCCGGTTTGAATTGAAGTAGTGCCTGTACTGTAGGCCTGAGACAAATCTTTTTCATCTAAAACATAGGCTGCATTTCCCGAGTCTATGGCAATACTTTTTTGCGTTTTAACTGCATAGCCTTGAAACAACAAAACTCCTGCAATGAATACGGCAGTTAGCAGCACCGAATAAGCTACTATAACCGCGCCTATCCTATAGTTTATTCTGCGCATAAGGAATACCCCTTTCCTCGGGTTGTTTGCAAAATATCTTTTCCTGCAGCCTCCATAAGCTTTTTGCGTAGTCTTGCAATATGAACGCGCAGCACTGAAGAAAAAGGATCAAAGCTTTCATCATAAATATGCTCAGCTATTTCTTCAGTGGATATAACCGCCGGATGCCTCTGCGCCAGATATTCCAAAATATCAAATTCTTTTGAAGCTAAGGCAACAGTTATTCCATTGATTTCTGCACTTCTCCCCGCCGGATTTATTGTTAAAGCTCCTATGTTAATTCGCGGATTTGTCCTGCCGTGATATCGCCTTATTACTGCCTGAATTCTTGCTCTAAGCTCCACAAGCTGAAAGGGCTTTACAATATAATCATCCGCACCTAAATCCAGTCCCAGCGCTCTTTCTCTTATGTCATCACGGGCAGTAATTATAATAGCCGGTGTATCGATGTCAGACTGACGTAAATATGTTAAAATATCAAGGCCATCCTTATCGGGCAGATTAAGGTCCAGCAAAATAGCATCATATCCGTTTACACAAGCTTTTTCTTCTCCGTCAGCTCCGTTATTCGCTGTGTCCACGGAAAAGCCCAGCTTTTCCAGTCCGTTTTTCATATATATAGAAAGTTCAACGTTATCTTCTATAATTAGCAGTCGCATATTACTCCTCCTTAAAAAGGTCAGATAAAGGTATTATATCATTAGTATTGTTTACTGAATGTTAACTATTAATTTTACAAACATTGCACTACATTATATAACCTAACACATAATACATAATTCATGTTCCTTTATATTAATAAGGCTACGATTTGCCTTTACATATGAAGTGGGATAAAATTAAGTATATGAATATAAACTTTTATAGATAAACAACTTCATACCTTAATATATCAAAATGAAAACTTGTTAAAGCTTCAAGATTTTAATTTTGAAGTTCAATGAAATGAAGTAGTCTATATACAAGGAGTTAAAAATATGATAGATTTGCACATACATACTACTACCTCAGACGGTTCCGATGAACCAATTACTATTCTTATTAAGGCACAGCAATTAGGACTGAAATACATATCCATAACAGACCATGACTCCATCGGTGCCTATGAAAAGCTGAAGGATATTGACATTCACAGCCATTTTCAAGGGAAGCTTATCCCCGGATGTGAATTTTCTGCCGTACACAACGGAAAGCCCATCGAAATCTTAGGTTATGGAATAGACTTTGATATAATCAGCTCCATGGGTATTGTTTCAGATGAGAAGTTTTATGAAAGAGAAAACTCTTATTTAAAAATTCTATTGGAAGTGTGCAGAAATCTAAGTCTTAAATTCAGTGAGAATTTATGTGTTAAGGGAAAGTACTTTGCAACTCAGATAATGCATGCAGATCTTAAAAAGTATGCTGAAAATGAAAAACACTTTGATAAGGAAATATGGCAAAGTCTTAATGCCTTCTACAGAACTTGTGTAAATAACCCTGAAAGCCCGTTCTTTCTGGATCAAACTAAAGATTATATGAATGTACAAGAAACAGCAGCTATGATAAAAAAGGCGGGAGGAAAATCATTCCTTGCCCACCTTTACGGATATTATGTAGAAAGTCATGAAGACTTTCTTTCTTCAATAGTTGCCTTGGATGCTCTTGACGGTATAGAATGCTATCATTCTCTTCATTCTTTGGAAAGAACAAAGTATCTGCTTAACTACTGCAGAGAACATAACCTTTACTCCTCCGGCGGAAGCGACTATCACGGAAGCCTTAAGCCAACGGTAAGAATGGGAGAAAGTACGGAAAACACCAAAATACCATATGAAATACTTAAGCCCTGGCTTGTGGACAATGTTATATAACATTGTCCTTTGCAAACCCATACCCACGTTCAAATTCTCAATTTATATTTTTCTCAATACTCCAACTTTCTCCCTATGACTTTACACTACTTTTTAACAACGGCAATCCAAACCTCTTGTTGTTTATCCTGTAAATAACATTCAATTACCGGAAGATCATCCAACTCATACCCTGAATTAGGAAGCCATTCGGTGTAAAATTGCTTATATATCTTTTGGGTGGCCTCAGGCAGTTGTCCATTAGCTTCAAAGATTGCCCAAGTTGCAGCCTGGTAAGAAAACTCCTTCATTCCTTCAAGCGCAGGAACGTGTTTACAGTCCGGCATATCCACAAAATTAGTTACGCCTATAATGTATTCCATATCCTCCGATTCTCCCCAATGCCCGCCTTGTGCTATTCCTAAAAAGCCTGATGGTCTACAATTTGGGTAGTTCTCTATGAACTTATTCATAGTCCCATCCTTCCATGAGTTTTTCCACAGCTCCCCCACTGTGTCAAAGGCTGTTGCTGTTTTTACTTTGTGAGCTACCCCCATTACTCGGAATGCAGGCCATTGTTCAATTTGATAATTCATATGCTCTTCTCCTTTTATTTTTATTTGAAAGGAGAGTCTAGGGCAGGATTTCAACTGAACTGTTTCGTTTCTCACACTTGAAGGCACTACTCCATGAAAATTTTTAAACGCCCTTGTAAATGAATCTTGAGATTCATATCCATACTTTAATGAAATATCTATTATTCTTTCCGTACTGTTTAATAAATCGAAAGCTGCCATTGTCAATCTTCTGTTTCTTATATATTCCGATAACGGTTTGTCCGCTATATACGAAAACATTCTTTGAAAATTATAAACAGAGCATCCGGCAATCTTCGAAATAATTTCATAAGATATTTCACCTGCAAGATTTTTCTCTATATATTCCATTGACTCGTTCAATTGTTTTATCCAATCCATATTCTCACTCCCAATGTAATCATATGACTTTTCCAATAATGCTGCTCGACATTCCGTGCCGCCTTTTGCAGACTTGTCTAGAAAGCTAATTATTTTGATAATATATCAATTATAGCACAGTAAGCCATTTCTACAGGATACTACATTGATATTAACTATTCACCGTCGTATAATTAAAGCCAAAATAGCTATACTAACGAAAAACGAGGTAAAAATGAATAAATGAAGTACAGAAATCCCATTATACCCGGGTTTTATCCTGATCCAAGCATTTGCAGAGTAGGAGAGGATTACTATCTTGTAACAAGCTCCTTTGAATACTTTCCCGGTGTTCCTATCTTTCACAGCCGTGATTTGATACATTGGGAACAGATCGGTCATTGCCTCACAAGGGAATCCCAGCTTCCCCTAAAGGGTGTGGCTCCATCAGGAGGCGTTTGGGCTCCTACGATTCGCTATCATGATGGTCTATTTTATATGACTACTACAAATATAAACGGACATGGAAACTTTTATGTGACTGCCGAAGACCCTTCCGGCCAGTGGTCCGATCCCATCTGGCTTACAATAGGAGGAATCGATCCTTCCCTTACCTTTGATGAAGATAAGGTTTATTATACAGTAAGCCATCCTGACCCTGACGGTGTATGGGGTATTGCTCAAGCAGAGTTGGATATAAAAACCGGGAATATCATAGGTGAATTGAAGCACATCTGGAAGGGCTCAGGTGGTAAAAGTCCGGAAGCTCCTCACCTATATAAAATCGGAGATATGTATTATCTTATGATTGCTGAAGGAGGAACTTACTTCACGCACATGGAGACCATAGCAAGAAGTGAATCTCCTTGGGGTCCCTTTGAGTCATTCTCCGGAAATCCCATACTTACTAACATGCAGTCTTTAATAACAGATATTCAATGTACCGGTCATGGGGATTTGGTG
>JAEZDX010000194.1 GCA_023417975.1 Bacillota bacterium | reverse complement strand
TATGCAGCAAATCTTACACGAATAGCCGCAGAAAAAATTTTTATTCCTGTAAGAGAGCCTGTTATAGATTGGGTACCGTATCCTAATGCTGAGAGCTGGAGAATGCTTAATAAGAGAATAGCTGAATTTATGGACAGAATTGATGATACAGCGGAGGACACCGTTGTAATTGTTACCCATGGTGGCAGCGGAATAGCTATAATTAACTGGTGGCTTGAACTGGAGGATAGGAATATTGAAAGAGTTTCCTTTGATATTAATCCATGCAGTATTTCACACCTCAGGATTAATGGATGGGGAGAAAAGACTATAGCAAGACTTAATGATACTTCACATTTAAGCGTAATATGAGCAAAGCCCTCAATATGGGGGCTTTTAAAAATCAGCTTCGAAAATTTGTTACATATTGCTCAAAGTTCCAGCCTTTTAAAAACTCCATAGCACTTCTATACCCATATTTATATAACATGAGACTTTTTTCCTTTGAAATATCAAAATCAATGCCCTCTACTCCATTTGTAGGAATTACTATTGACCTTGACCGATTATATTCTTGGGTATGTTCTGCAGTTTGAAGGCAGGACATAGTGTTGGCAATGTCAAACAAAAGTGAAAGAGTATCTGTTCTGCCTGAGGCAGTAAAGCTTGTATCGGTATTTTCAAATCTAAAGCCTAGGGTTGGCCATCTCGGTATTCCTTCAACGTCGAATATATTTATTGGATAACTGCAGCACACACAGCCATCTACTACATAACAGACTGTATCGTTGAATTTCATTTTTACAGGCTTAAAGTAGAAGGGTATGCTTATGCTCATCCGTATAGCTTTAGCAATTGGAAAAGTCATAGGTTCAATACCATAATCAATAAGGTCGTCGGGAAGTACAATCCTTCGGCGTCTTGTAATATCCGAGGCAACAATCTTTAAGGGTATTTCACCGTTTTTGCTTATATCGGAAAAGTTTATTATATTTTTATGCTGTAAAAGCTCTGAAACCCATTCTTCAACATAATCCCCTGAATACATGGCATTTTCCATAAGTAAACCGAGAGGCTTGCCAATGAGAGGAATACTGCTTAAACCGTTTCTATCCTTGAATTTATTAAAATTAGTATTTATCATTATGTTTTTCATCTCTTTTGCACTATAGCCTGCGGCTATGAGAGCAGCAATAAGTGCACCTACAGAGCTTCCTGCGGTTCTCGCCCAGGTGAATCCATTTGACTCCATGTATGCAAGAGCACCTACATGACCTATTCCACGAATTCCTCCGCCTTCAAAAACAGCATCAGCTATCATAAAAAAGAACCTCCTTCTGAAAATGAAAAGGCTTATTATAAATAATATTCTTATAAAAAGATGTTTATTACAAAGGGGGAAAGGGAGAAACTCAACACAAAGAAATATATAAATAATCATTACTTTATGTGTTAATAAATGATATAATCTTTCTGCATGTGTAGCATTTGTAAAAAACATAAGGAACGGTATAAGATATGAAAAATGAAACGAGAGCAGAAATTATATTAATTTTTTTAACTATGATTTGGGGTATGGGGTTTCCGTTGACAAGCCTTGCACTTGGTGGAATAGGACCGTATACTTTGGTATCTATTAAAAGCTTTTTAGCAGCAGGAGCTATATTTATAATATTTAGAAAAAAGATTAAACTTATAGATAGGAAGACCATCCGGTCGGGAGTACTTATTGCAATAACTTTGACCGCAGGAAATCTTCTGCAGACCGCTGGTATGCTTTATACTACACCCAGCAAATCCAGCTTTATTACAGGGCTTAGCGTTATTTTTGTTCCCATAATATTAGCAGTAGTATATAAAAAAAAGCCGGGTCCAAAGGTAATATACGGTGTTGTTATGGCGGTAATAGGTCTATTATTGCTTACCTATAATGGGGATAAGGGGATTAATTTTGGAGATATGCTTACTGTACTTGCTGCATTAGTATATTCCTTTCAGATTTTATTAGTAGATAAGTTTGGCAGAGAATCAGATGGAATTATACTGGCGGGAGTAGAATTAATAGCTGTAGGATTAATGGCACTACCTATGGCATTAATAGTAGAAGGTTATAGAATAAATACATCAAGTATCGTTATAATTACTATTTTAGTAACAGGGCTGCTGGGCAGCGGATTAGGCATGGTAGGACAAAACAAAATGCAACCATTTTTAAACCCTTCTCACGCCGCTATAATTTATTTGTGTGAACCTGTATTTGGAGTCATATTTTCCACATTTATAGGGGATATGCTGTCGCCTAAGGCAATAATAGGGTGTATTCTTATATTGATATCTATGTTTATAGCAGGAAGAGATTAAAATTAGTAGTTAGGGCGGCAATCTTAAATAAGGATAGCCGCCCTTTTTGTTATACAAAAGAACGGTAAAAAATGAGGGTTATGGGGCATATATAAAAAAATAGGGAAAAATTGTGAACCGTCCCTATTGACATAAAAATATTTTACCGTTAAAATTATTTTAACGGTAAAATATTTTTAACGGGGGTTATTTATTATGGAAGTTAGTGTAGAAAGTAAAAAAGGAAGTCTAAGACAGCTGTTTGCATTCAGAAATTATACAATATTATTGGCTGCAAATTTTATTTCAAGGTTTGGGGACTCTCTGGATGCTATAGCTTACAGCTGGATGGTTTATGTTTTGACAGGTTCTAAGCTCATGCTTGGAACGCTATTTGCAATTAATGCAATACCTAATATTGTTTTTGGACCTTTTGCAGGAGTTATCGCAGATAGATTTGATAAGAAAAGACTTATTATCGTGGGGTATATGGGTAGAGGGATAGTGGTTTCTATTACAGCATTAATGTTTTTTGCAGGGGTTTTGCAGCCCTGGCATTTGTTTGTATTTACTATAATAAATTCTACCTTTGAGACATTGACAGCCCCGGTGTTTATTTCATTGGTGCCGCTACTAGTATCAAAGGAATTTTACTTATCTGCCAATTCTTTTTCTACCTCTGCTTATAAGTTTGCTGAGCTTATCGGAGCAGGAGCTGCCGGTGCAATAATAGCATTGACAGGAGTTTCAGGAGCAATATTTATCGATGGAAGTACGTTTTTTGCAGCAGTTTTAATAATCTTATTTATTAAAATTGAAAAAGATAAAGGAGAACTTGAAAAGATAGATGCCAAAGGATATTTAAATCAGCTGAAGGAAGGGTTCCGCTTTATAAAAAGTAATCATTTAATTAAAACAGGTATTATACTCATGGCAATATTAAATTTTTGCTTATCGCCAATAAATGTGTTAATGCCCGCTTTTGTGAATGAGCAGCTGAAAGGTGGCGCAGAAATTTTGAGTCTTCTTGGCGTAGCTTTTGCTGTAGGTATAATTCTTGGAGGAATAGTGGTTGGACAAATAGGACAAAAATTTAAAAATTCTACGCTTATAAGCTTTGGACTTCTTTTCTTCGGGCTGAATTATTGTATGATGTATTTGCCGGGAAATATAGTTCCTGCCGGTATGGCGGCTACTGCCATCGCTGCAGCTAACTTTTTCATTTTCGGATTTATAATTCCTATGATTTCTTCTCCTATTACAACAAGTGTTATGCTCAACACAGAAAAGAGTATGATGGGAAGAGTAGGTGCAATAATAGGAATGGTAGCCATGTGCGCAGTACCATTAGGCTCAGCAATTGTAGGTGCAATTTGTGAAAAGTTATCAATGTCTACCATTTTTGCTATAATGGGTGGTATAATAGCATTATTAGGTATGAAAACTATGTGTGACAAAGAGTTAAAAGAATCAGCTCAGCAAAAGAGGCGATAGTTTGGATGATATAAAATGTCTAAGTACAATTGAGGAAATACGAGGCTTCTCTGATCCATACAGACTTAGAATACTAAATTGTTTTTATAAAAAGCATGAACCAGCTACGGTAAAACAAATTGCGGATGATATGGGTGAAGTGCCGGCAAATGTGCATTATCATGTGAAGAAGATGGAGAAGGTAGGTATACTTAAGTTAGTTTATACAAAAGAGATAAACGGTATAATTGCAAAGTATTATGAGCCTACTGCCAAAAGATTTGATATACTTCATAAAAATGAAGTATATGACCCTCAGGTATTAAGTGAGACTCAGAAGGTAGTATCAAAGCTTTATGATGAGAGTAAAAGAATATTTATAGAGAATACACAAATAGAGAGCGAACTAAAAGCCCGACAAAAGGGTATTTTGAGTATGGAGGAAATGTATCTTACAGCGCAGGAAGCACAGGATTTTTTCGAGTATATCGCAAAGTATATGGAAAAAAATTCGGTGAAAAATAGAAATAAAACTGAGGATATAGTACAATATAACATGTTTTTCTCCATGATAGCCATAAATGATAAGAAGAAAAAATAATATTTTATATAAAAAACAGTATAAATACAGTATTCTTCGAATAAAAATTTCAAATACTGAAATTGAATTAGAGAGTTTTGAGGAATACTATAATATATAGGAAAAAGGGGTAATGAATATGACTAAAGTAGTAGACAGATTTCTAAAATATGTGGCATTTGATACTAAATCCAATGAGGAGTCCCAGACTGTTCCAAGTACACCGAATCAGCTTATACTTGGAAAGGAATTGGTAAAGGAAATGCAGGAGCTGGGCTTAAAGAATGTATCTATTGACGAGAACGGCTATATAATGGGTGAGTTGCCTGCAAATATTGATAAGAAGGTTCCTGTTATAGGCTTTATTGCACACATGGATACATCTCCAGATATGTCCGGAACTGATGTTAAACCTCAAATAGTTAAAAACTATGACGGAGGAGACATTGTACTTAATAAGGAATTAAATGTAATTCTTTCGCCCGTAGAGTCGCCGGAACTTAAAGAATATGTAGGCCAGGACTTAATTACTACAGATGGAACTACGCTTTTGGGTGCTGATGATAAGGCAGGTGTAGCAGAAATATTAACGGCTATGGAATATCTTATAAAGCATCCGGAAATACAGCATGGAACTATAAAAATAGGTTTTACACCCGATGAAGAAGTAGGAAGAGGTGCAGACCATTTTGATGTAAAGAAATTTGCAGCAGAGTTGGCCTACACTATAGATGGAGGAAAAATTGGAGAACTGGAGTATGAGAGTTTTAATGCGGCACAAGCTAAAGTAAAAATTAAAGGAAGAAATGTTCATCCGGGCTACGCTGCAGGTAAGATGAAAAATGCCGTATTGATTGCAAATGATTTTATCGGAAGATTTCCGGCAGATGAGGTGCCTGAAAGAACTGCAGGCTATGATGGTTTTTATCATCTAAACTCCATGAAGGCAGAGGTGGAAGAGGCAAGTTTACACTATATAATAAGAGATTTTGAGAGAGAAAACTTCGAAAGAAGAAAGCAGTTCGTGTTAAAGGTAATTGAGGATGTAAATAAAAAGTATGGTGAAGGCACTGTAACTGTAGATTTAAAGGATCAATACTATAACATGAAAGAAAAGATAGATGAAGTAAAGTATGTGTTTGATATAGCTTATAAGGCCATGGAAGAAGTAGGAGTAGAGCCAAAGGTGAGACCTATAAGAGGCGGTACTGACGGCTCAAGACTAAGCTACATGGGACTGCCTACTCCAAACATTTTTGCAGGCGGGGAGAATTTCCACGGAAAATTCGAATATGTTCCAATTAACTCAATGGAGAAGGCCGTTGATGTTATTGTAAAAATAGCTGAATTATATGCAACAAAATAAAATTGAAATTAAAAGCGGAGGAGCAAAAATTTGCTCCTCCGAATTTTTGGGTTATTATATAATAAAGTGCTTGAAGTCTATTATAGATGATTTAAAATGTGGCTTTAGGAGTGTTTTGACTGCAAGATGGCTGTTAAGATTTGGTCAACATCTGAGTTTTTTCCAAGACGGTTATAAAAATTCATAAGCTTGAATATAAGTACCCAACCGCAATCAACTGTGTCGGAGGAAATCAATGAGATAAGCTGCAGCTTTATGAATTCTGCCAGTTTTAAATTATCTCTTGCATTACATATATCAAATAGAAAGGTTAGCAGTTCTTTCTGATAGTGAAGATTCTTTTCAGTTTTAGAAAGCTTGTAGGCATGTTTTAAGTAATAGGTAGCTTTTCGATTATTTTCAAGGTATATGAATATTTTCCCAAGCTCATAGTAAACATGTAATGTGTAACAGGTGGGAAAATTTAATTTTCTGCGAGCGGCCATTATAGCTTCAACACATTGTATTACAAGCTCCTTTTTATCCGTTAAGCTATAAACATTAGAAAGATTTAGAAGGTTTATTATACTTTTTTCCAAATCCTCTTTAGCAATATCCTTTAAGTTTAAATAAATTGCTATCGCTTCATCGTATAATCTCATATTTGTATAACAGTTAGCCTGTAAAGTAAGAACATCAAAGTACCGACCCAAATTTGACTTATCCAACATGGAATGCAATGTTAACAATTCAGTCAAAGTCTTTTCATAAAAGCCTAAATTATGATAACAAAGCGCTTTATTAAATATAAGCTTAATAATACTGTCCTGATGGAGCATGTCTTCAAATTCCAATGCAAAATTCAGATAATACAGCGCATCTTGAAATTGATTAAGTCTTGAGTAACCTCTGCAGATTTTATTAATTATTTTTACCGAGTCGTCTGTAAAGTTAAATCTGTCAATTGCTTCAAAAGCCATAAGATAATAAAGCACACTTTTATCAAACATGTTCATGGAATGATAATAATCACCGGCTAATTCATAAACAAAGGTAGCTAAATCTGCATCAATGCCTTCGGCAATAAGATTTTCAGCGGAGTTAAGAATCTCCAAAAATCTATTATCTTTTGATTTTAATAAGTCTTTAAGCTTTTCTATATAATTTTCCAAACCGTTTTTTTTATAGTCATTCTCTCTATATTCCATAATATCACCTTTGCGGAAAGCATAATTATTCATAAGCATCAAAAATATAAATTTAAAACAAGTACCAGATAAGGTATATTATAGACTATTGGCTGATAAATGCAAAGACATAAAATGACGATAATTTACAATTTATATTAATATTTATAATAATATATATTAAATTGAATAAATGTAATTATTATGCTTTAAAAACAAAAACAGAAGACCTGACTAAGCAGTCAAGTCTTCTGTTTTTATTCATATATGTAGTTATAAACACAGAAAGTAAGCTGAAGGTTAAACCCAGGGCTCAGGATCTACGATGGATTGCGGAGAAATTTTTATCCAAGGTTTAGAATCTCCTGAGGTTGGATTGGTTGATGACGGCGTAGGAGTAGCATAAGTAGTGTCATTGCCTGTGCCGCCGCTAGGATTTGACTGTGAACTCTCAATCGGTAATACTAATGAAGTCAGCAGGCTCATTGTTAGTAATGCTGAAACAATTAGTTTTTTTGGTTCCATTTTTATTCTCTCCCTTATTTTATATTTAAAATCACAGTTAATATATCATTAACTTGATGATTTTTTCCTAATTTATTATAAAAGTTGAGAAGTTGAAAAATCAGTAACCAACCGGAGTTTTCATAATTCATATCAATAATATAGAGCATTTGATCTTTTATAAAACCAGCTAAAGACAAGCTTTGATTTTTATCACATACGGTGAACATATGATTTAAAATTTCTTTTTGCTGAGTAATATTTTTACTTTCTTTTGCAAGCTTATGGGCCATCATTAAGTATTTTTTTGCTTCATTCATATTGTTCAAACATAGATATACTTTAGCTAAGTCAGTATATATTTTTAGCTTATAGGGAGTTCTGGGACTTAAGTGTTTCATAAGCAGTTTTATTTCGGAAATAGATTTTTCTGCGGCAAGTTCTTCACCGGCATATATATAAGCCTGAGCTAAGTTAAGCATTGATATTACTTGCTTAACCACATCCCCCTCTATAGTTTTAAGCAATTCCAAGTATTTTTCTATGGCCTTATTATATAATTCCAGTTTTATATAACAGTTTGATTCTAAAGTTATAATATCAAAATATTTGGGATTTTCACTGTTACCAATAAGCTAGTGCAACTTTAACAGTTCATCAAGTGCTTCTTTATACAAGCCTATATTTTTATAGCAAAGAGCGCAATTGAAAGTCAATTTGATAATATCATCTTTTGAAAGTCCATCTATGTAATTGAGAGCAAAGTTTATGTAATACAAGGCATCCTGAAACTTATTCATATTATAATAGCTTCTACATATTTTATTGGCCAACATTGCTGTGAAGGATGAGGGGTTGACTTTATTTGTAACTTCAAAAGCCATCAAATAATATAAAACACTGAGATCCAGTTGATTTTTTAAATAATAATAATCTCCTGCAAGTTCATATAGTTTAAGCTTGTCATCCGGAAGAGCTCCTAAGGCTATGATATCCTCAGCAAGCTGTAGTACAGCTGGAAAGGCATCATCCTCATTTTTGAACAAACTCTCAAGTGTTTCAATATAATTACCAAGGCTAGGTTCTGTATAATCAGATATTTGCTGCAATATTTTATTATTGCTAAAGCTATCCATGGCATCACCCTATAACAATTAATTGGATTTATTTGTTTAGTTCATGTTTATGTAAAATTAGGTTTAATTTACTGTTTAATTATATTATAAAGCAAAATTAAAAAAAGTAAATAGATATTTAGAAAAAAATTACATAATTATTCAAACAATTACAGTGAAGTTGATAAAAACAGATTTCACAACATTTTACGAATAAAATATGGAAAAAAATGAAAAAAAGAGATTCAACAAATGTGTTGAATCTCTTTTTAAATAAAATTTTATACGTCTCTTTTTTCTCCGAAGAAGAAAAGTGCTATAGTACCTGGGCCTGAATGAGAGCCTACCACAGGGCCTATGTAGTTTAGTATTACATCTTTAACAGTAACATTTTCTTTAATAAATTTCTCCAATAGCCTTGCCTCTTCTTCACAATCGCCATGACTTATTCCTATAACTTGATTTTCAGGGTCAACAATTCTATTTTTAAGCTCCTCAGCTAAGGTCTTAATAGACTTTTTTCTTCCCTTTACTTTTGCTACAGGTATTAGTCTTCCTTCGTTATCTACGTGTAATATTGGTTTAATATCAAGAAGTGAGCCTATAACCGCACTGGTAGCGGATACTCTTCCGCCTCTTTTAAGGTGGTGCAGGTCATCTACGGTAAACCAATGATTAAGCTTAAGCTTGTTTTCCTCTAGCCATTGTACAAGCTCATTTTTAGACATACCTTCTTTAAGCTTTTCACAGGCATAATATACTAGGAGTCCTAAGCCCATAGATGCACATCTTGAATCAATGACGGATATATCTGCAGAAGGAAGCTCGGAAAGAACTTCTTCTCTTGCCATGCAGGCATTGTTATAGGTGCCGCTCAAAGCAGAGGAAAAAGCTATGTATATAACTGAATAGCCATCAGAAACAAACTTTTTAAAATGTTCTGTAAAGGTATAGGAGTTAATTTGAGAGGTTGAAGACATCTCGCCTTTTCTTACATCATCATAAAAGCTTTTATAGCTTATGCTTTGACCAAAGTCGTCTATATTGTCTGTGCCTTTAAAGTGATATGTAAGGGGAAAAACAAATATGTCATTCTCTTGAGTATATTTTACGGGTAGATCTGAACAAGAATCTGTTACGAGTAAAATTTTCATAGAAACGCTCCTTATTAAGAAATATAATGGTAATAACGGTTTTGTATAAATAATTATAATTACTTTTATATTATATCATAATTATTAATTCTTAAAAATATAGCCGAAATTTATAACTTTTATTAAGGTTTAAAATGAAATGGCTTTATTATATAATATATTTATAAGTTAGAACCTGAAGACGAAAGGTGAGGCATATGAATGAGGACATTCTTGAGGAAGATTTATACAAGCCTGTGAAGGATTTTTTTGAAGGCATCGGTTATAAGGTAAACGGAGAAGTTAAGTACTGTGATATAACTGCAGTTAAGGACGAGCAATTAATAATTATTGAGCTTAAGAAGAGTCTTTCGGTAGCGCTGCTTAGCCAGGCTGTTAACAGGCAGAGAACTGCAGATTTGGTTTATATGGCTATTCCAAAGCCAAAAAGATTTACGCTT
Source organism: Bacillota bacterium (assembly GCA_023417975.1). GTDB lineage: Bacteria > Bacillota > Clostridia > Clostridiales > Clostridiaceae > JAEZDX01. Next base: position 637 of record JAEZDX010000194.1, on the reverse strand, counting down.
AATGCTAAGTGGAGGGATATAATGCACCTGCTTAGGAGGCTGGAGCTTGGACTTATATTTGTGGCAGTTAAGAAGGGGAAAAGCATTGTAGAGGTAGTACAGGAACCGGAACTCTTTGACAGGACTAGAAGTGTGAATAGGAATAAAGGCAAAAGAAAACTTCTTATGAAGGAAATAGAAGGACGACATGTAGATTTGAATAAGGGCGGAAGCAGGGGTAAAAAACTCGTTACAGCATATAGAGAGAGCTCTATATTTATTGCCTGCTGTCTTCAACTATATGGACCACTCTCTCCTAAAAAGCTCAGAGAATTGGGAAGTGACATTAAAAAGACGCTAAATATATTATCGGACAATCATTACGGCTGGTTTCAGCGTTTGAGCAGAGGCTTATACGGAATAACGGATGCAGGTATGGAGGCATTGGAGCAATACAAAGAGCTCACGGAATATTGTAAGGAACAGATATTGAAAAACAATAGTAAACACATATTAATTGAAAAGAGTTGATAATATGATAAGGCTTGAGCCTTTAGAAAAAAGAGATTTTACTAAAATTGTTGAATGGATTAAAGGAAAGTCCGGAGATTTTCTCATACAATGGTCCGGCCGAATATATAGCTATCCGCTTACGGTT
>JAEZDX010000120.1 GCA_023417975.1 Bacillota bacterium | reverse complement strand
GGGTATATGGATAGAATTTGATTATTTAGGAAGATGTAAAGAATTCAATTGGCATTTAGAAGCAATTAGAAACTTAATTGAAAACAACTTGCTTGATAGAATATTACTTTCTCAGGACGCTGGAGCTTTTTATTTCGGAGAAAAAAACAATAAGGAAAGCATTTTGCCATATGATAGAATTTTTAAAGAGTTTATTCCCTATTGTGAGTATAAAGGCATTTCACATGAGACATTTCATAAGCTGCTAACCGAAAATCCTTTAAAAGTACTCAGTATTGATTAGGAAAATAGTAAAGTTGAAGGGCTACACATTATCCATGCATGGTGAAATGTGCCATAACGCTATATGATTAAGTAGTGTATGTATCAAATGCATAGTTCATTTTAAGTAACACATAAATTGAAAGTTTTATGAGGTGATTTTAAATAATGGAATTAAAAACGGATCGATTAATAATACGTAGATTTTCAGAAAATGATGGTGAGGATTTATACGAGTATTTTTCCAACCCCAAGGTATTGGAATTTGAGCCATATAAGCCATTTACAAAAGCTGAAGCTTATGCGGAAGCAAAAAGGCGTGTAGGTGATGAAAAATTTCTTGCCGTATGCTTAGAAAACGGAAAACTTATAGGTAATCTTTATTTTGCTAAAGGAGAATTTGAAACATGGGAAGTTGGATATGTATTCAATGAGAAATACTGGGGCAATGGATATGCTGCAGAAAGTTTAACTGCACTGATGAAATATATCTTTGGTGAACTTGGGGCGAGAAGAATCATTGCCATGTGTGACCCCAAAAATCCTAATTCGTGGAGATTACTCGAACGAGTTGGTATGAGAAGAGAAGGTACACTACTTCAGAATGTATATTTCTTTACTGATGAAGAAGGAAATCCTATATGGAAAGATACATATGAATATGCTATTCTGAGCTCTGAATTCATACAATCATAAACAGTAATATATGATTTCTTGTATGAAAGGATTTAAGAGTTAGCTTTTGCTGATTGTTTATACAAACATAGCGTTATATTTGGAGTGTGATAATATGAATGGTGGATTCATAGTTCATAAAAGGGATGTAAAACTCTGTGCAAAGTCTGTAGTGATGTTTTGGCAATGATTTGTACAGAGGAGAGTTGAGAAATTGCCTTATTAAATTATAGTTCATATATACAGACTTTGTTTCCTTAATTTAAAATATAGATTTTAAGGAGATTAATATATGAAATATATAAATGCAGAAGTGATTTTGCCAAATAGTTTAGTTGCAGAGATTCAAAAATATATTCAAGGTGGATATTTATATATTCCCTGTCAACATCAATTAAGAAAAGAGAGAAGAAAAAGTAGTAATTATATAAGATGTAGAAATGAAAGTATATGTAAAAAATATAAAAATGGTTATAAAATTAAGGATTTAGCAGAAGAATTTTATCTATCAATTGATAGTATTAAGAAAATTGTATATGCAAAATAATATAGTGTTAAAGCTGATACTCTTTAATGAGTGTCAGCTTTTTTGAATTCCTGTTGTGTAAATTACTACACAGAAAAACAAATTCCCTTTTACAGGCTATACAATCAAGTTAAAATTATATAAAACAATATATTGTAGTAACTAGAAATGTGAGGGAATAACATGAGTATTGATTTTAAGATAAATGAATATATGGACGCTTACACTCAGTTATGGCCATTCAGTGGAGTAATTGCAGTGGTAGATAAAGGTGAGGTTATATTTAATAAAAGCTACGGAATGGCAAGCATAGAGCACAGTATCCCGAATTCAATAAAAACAAAATATAAAATCGCATCGCTTACCAAACAGTTTACTTGTATGGGGATAATGATTCTAAAAGAAAGGGAATTGCTCAACACTAAAGATAGCATTAAAAAGTTTTTTCCTGATTATCCTGAATTTGATAAAAGGATAACTATTCATAATTTAATGACTCATACCTCAGGACTATATAATGACTTTTCAGTTATAGATCCTTACCTTATAATGGGGAAATGCCTGCTTACACAAAAGGAGATTTTTAATCTGTTTAAAGATATGCCTCTTGAATTCGAACCAGGTGAAGGGTGGAATTATTGCTTTTTTGGATACTATTTACTAGGCATAATAATCGAAAGAGTTTCAGGAATGCCGTATATCGAATTTATTAAGGAGAATATATTTAAGCCATTGGGAATGAATAACAGTGGGATAGATGATTACAGGGAGATTCTTCCCAATAAAGCCAGTGGATATTTTGCAAGTGGAGATAGATTAATAAGCTCGGAAATAGATACAATGAGTGCTTTTTCTGCAGGAGCATTGTATTCTACAGTTACTGATATGCTTTTATGGGATGAAGCTCTATACAATGAAAAACTTGTGTCAAAAAAGACTATGGGTGATATTTTTACACCATATAAAGAAGAATATGGCTACGGATGGTTCATAGATAGTAAGCTTAATCGTAAAAGAGTTCGTCACAGTGGTGGAGGTAATGGATTTAATCATCAGTTTCATAGGTACATAGATGATAAAGTTACTATAGTGGTGTTAAGTAATTATGGATTTTCAAATTCTATCAGTATTAATGAAAACATAGCCAAAATAGTCTTTAATAATACATATTGTATGCCTTCAAAGCCTAAGATGTATAACCTGGATTTAAACGTATATGATAGCAGCTATGCCGGTGTATATGAGGAGGAGTATTTTAAGTACGAATTTAAAAGAGTCAAAGATAATCTATATTTCATACAAGAAGGCAAATGGATAATGCCTTTATACCCGATATCAGAGAACACATTTCATCATACATGGTTGGACAAAGAATATACCTTTGAAAAGAATGAAAAAGGAGAAATTTATTTTAATGGTATTAAGAAAAAATACTAAATAAAGCTGTATGGTACAAAACTATGATAAACTGTTATTGAAATAACTTAATAATATAACTAATAATCAAATAAAAAATGAAGGAGATGGTCATTATGACATATAGTATATTTGAAAATCTTTATTATTATAATTGGGGGACAGGAAATAAGTAGTTCCCCCTAATAGATGGAGGAATTTTATGAATGAAGAACTAACTTTAAAGAAAGTGGATGAAAGCAATTTTATTGAGTGTTTTAATTTAAAACTTGGATATGGCCAAGATAAGTTCGTATCACACCCTATTCGTAGTTTAGCCCAGGCGTATGTATATTACAACCAATGTACACCCTTTGTAATCTATAAGTATGAGCTTATTGTTGGATATGTTATGGTGATTTATGATTATGATGATGAAACATATAATATTTGGCATATGATGATTGATGAGAAGTATCAAGGTAATGGCTATGGAACAAAATCCTTAAAATTATGTATAGATTATATAAAATCGAAACCCTTTGGAAATTCAAATGACGTTATATTAACTTGTAATATAGATAATTTTTACGCACTTCATGTTTATGAAAAATTAGGCTTTAAAGATACAGGGGACCGGGATGATGATGAGATAATTATGAAACTAGTACTTTAACTATAGAAATCCATTATATACAGCTTAAATAAATGTTATTGGGGTGGTCTAAATATGTAAGGAAGAATGAAATGAAGTCTTAAAATTTAATATTGTTTTATTAAGGAGATGTATATTGATGGATTTAACATGGAATTTAGATAGTATTTATACTTCATTTAATTCTCAAAAGTTTAAAAATGATATGGAACAGCTTGAGAGATATATAGAATATATAAAAAAATTGGACATTAATAACTGGGAAGTTGATGAAAAGGCAGTATGTAAAATTGAAGAATTCTTAAGCTGTAATAATGAATATAAGAAGATATATTTGAAAATATCTACTTATGCAGAATTACTCATGAATGCAGATTTTGAGAATATTGAGGCTGCAAATGTTTTTGACTATGTTGAAAATAAAAATGCAGAATTAAATGAAGTCATTGTGAGTTTTAGCAGGTGGCTTAAAAGAGTTCAGCAACTAGACCGAATTATAGAGAAATCACAATATCTTTTAGAACATAAATTTTACCTTAATGAACTTCTGCTAAAGTCAAAATATTTATTAAGCGAGAAAGAAGAATTAATTGTTTCCAAGATGGAGAATACAGGTTCTAAAGCTTGGGAGAAATACTACATGGAACTTATTTCTACTACCACGGAAGATATTACTATAAACGGAAAAGTAGAGAGTTTAACTCTTTCTGAGCTTAGTAGTATGGCTTATGATAATGAAAGTTCCTTAAGAAAGCTGGCTTATTATAAAGCAGCTGATTTATGTGAAGGTATATCAAAAGCATGTGCTAAATGTATAAACGGAATTAGTGGCGAAGCCTTGATGATTTATGAGATGAGAGGATATAAGTCACCTTTAGAAAAAGTTCTTATTAATTCAAGAATGGATTTTGAAACATTAAGTATTATGATGTCAGCTATAAAAGAAAGCTTGCCTCTATTTCATAAATTCTATAAAAAAAAGGCGGAAATATTAGGGCACAATTCAAAGCTTCCTTTCTATGACATATATGCACCTGTTACAAAAGGCAATGCAAAAGTATCGTATAAAGAAGCTGAGGAGCTGATAGTAAGTAGCTTTTATAATTTTAGTGAGAAACTTTCCTGCTTATCAAAAAAAACTTTTGAGAACAAATGGATTGATGCTGAGCCAAGAAAAGGCAAAGGCAATTTTGGATTGGAATTAGATGTTTTTCCCATACAAGAGAGCAGGATATTGACCAATTTTAATGGAAGATATAATGATGTTAGTGTATTAGCTCATGAGATAGGTCATGGTTATCATGGAACTAATATTTACAATCAAACTATGCTTAACACTGAAATTCCTGTACCAATTGCAGAAACTGCTTCAATTTTATGTGAAACCATACTGAACAATGAATTGATGAAGAAACTACCCCAACATGAGGCCATAGCTATTTTAGAAAGCAGCATTTCAACTGATTTATACTTTATAGTAGATTTTTATGGTAGATATTTATTTGAAAATGAATTATTCCAAAAAAGAAAATCCGGCGCTTTATCAGTTGATGAACTAAATGAATTAATGATTAACTGCATGAAAAAAGCTTATGGAGATAGTGTTGAAGCAGAAAGTATTCATCCCTTCATGTGGATGAATAAGGCAGGTTACTTTATGGCCGGTAACGAATTTTTAAACTTTCCATATTCCTTTGGAGTAATATTTTCAAAAGCGTTATATGCCCAATATATAAAAGACGGGCAAGTTTTTTCTAAGGTATATGATAAGTTTTTAAGTCAAACAAGCACTAATAATATTGCTGACCTTGCTAAAACAATAAGTATAGATGTGAACTCTATAGATTTTTGGAGAAGTTCACTAAAAATTATTGAAAGAGACGTTGAAAAATTTATAAGTATTGCATAATCTGAAAAGAGCTGCTCAAATTGAGCAGTCGCTATTCCTTACCAGTAACAGCAAAAAAGAAACTATTAAGGCGCTGCATAGGAGGTTAAGAAATAGATATAGATTTCGTTTGAATAGGGCTATTTTTCATGATACAATAAGAAAAATTATAAGGGAGGTTGTATCATGGCCAAACATAATATATATAAAATGAGTGTAGCAAAAGTGTATCCACTTTTAGTTGCTAAGGCGGAAAGAAAAGGACGTACGAAAACAGAGGTAGACGAAATCATGTGTTGGCTGACTGGATATAGCCAGGAAGAGATAGAAATGCAGCTTGAAAAACAAACAGACTATGAAACTTTTTTTGCAGAAGCTCCTCAACTGAATCCTTCTAGGGAGTTGATTAAAGGTGTGGTATGCGGCATTCGAGTGGAGGATATCGAGGAACCCACAATGAGGGAAATTCGCTATTTGGATAAGCTGATTGATGAGTTGGCAAAGGGAAAAGCAATGGATAAAATTTTGAGAAAATAATGGCAAGGAGACAGGACAACTGTCTCCTTTGTTTTTTGATTAATAATAATTTCAGAATTAGAGGGGAAAATGGAAATCTGATGCAACTAATATAATGTAAGGAGGTTGATAATATGGAAACAGCTCTAGCAATAAAGACTAAGGGGGTAGGAAAACTTTTTAAAAACTTCGAGGCTCTTAAGGATATTTCGATTTCTATAAACAAAGGAGAAGTCTATGGGTTTATAGGCAGAAATGGAGCCGGTAAAACTACATTTATGAGAATGCTGTGCGGACTTATGAGGCCAAGCAGCGGCAGCATCGAAATATTTGGACATAAGCCTGATTCTACTTCAATAAACAGTTGTAACAGAAAGATAGGATTTTTGCCACAGAATGTTCGATTTAAAGATAATTCAAGTGCAGAAGAAATCATAAAATTTTTTTCAAAGATTAATCATGGTGATTTAAAGCAGAGCTTAAATTTGGCCAAGGAATTAGAAATAGATACTAAAAGGAATGTAAGAGATTTGTCACCAGGAAATCAAAGAAAGCTTCAGCTATTGTCTGTGATAATAGGAAACCCGGATTTACTTATATTAGATGAGCCTACTGTGGGCTTAGACCCGATGGCTGTTCAGCAAATGCGTGAAATAATTAGAAAGGTTAATAAAGCAGGCTGTACAGTATTTATTTCTTCACATATCTTATCAGAGCTTGATAATTTATGTGAAAAAGTTGCAGTAATAGAAAAAGGAGAAATATTATTTCAAGGGAAATATGAGATTGTTTATGAAATTGAGATTGAAGGTGAACGTAGATATATCAGCAGTATAACTGATGTAATTAAGCAAGTTGAATACGATGATAAAGAGTCTAAACTATATGCTCGCATTGAGAAAGATCAGATACCGGAACTATTGGAAAGGCTTTATAAAGAAAATATTAAAGTATTCAGTGTAAAACCTCAAAGTCTTGAATATATATACAATTCTTTTGTAGGAGGCAGTTTTAATGGATAGTGTTTTTATCTTGTTAAAAAGAGATTTAAAGAACAGCTTAAGTAAAAGGATGCTATTTCTGTTGGTATTTATGATACTCCTGCAAAGTTGGTTTATCTTCGGTTCAGGGAGCGTGAGCAATGTTCTAGCAAATAATAAATTGAGTTTTATGGAAATAGTGTTTTCATTCAATTTTTTTGGATCTATTGTGGCATTGGCCTTAACGTATGATTGCATTTCACAGGAAAGAGAGAATAAAGTGCTGGACATAATATTAACCTCCAGTATTTCTAAAAAAGATGTGATACTTAGTAAAATTATGAATTGTGTTATTTTATCTATGATATTTGCTTTATTATATGTTACGGCAATGTTCTTGGAATATATTATGCTAACTAAAAATCTGTCAATAAGTATGCTTTGCTATAGATACTTTATTCCAATAGGCGTTTTTTTAAGCATCTTTTCTATAATGGGACTGATGATTTCAATTATTGTTAGGTCGTCAAGGGAGGCATTTGTTATTTCAGTTATAATTGGGGGATTATTTATGCCAAGAATTTTTATTCTTGTTGCAGATGGAATAGGCAGTGCCCTTAATTTAAGTGACAATATTACCAGTGCTATGGAGATGTTTTCTCCTGCTCTAATAATGAATGCATTGGCTGGATACGATGGTAGTAGTAAAATTATATTAGCTTTATGTTTTACTCTGGTTTATTTACTAAGTATGTTTATATTTAGCGGAGTGTTTTTCATAAAGCAAGATGAAATGAATTATGGGGAGTAGGGTGAAAAAATGGATAAGAAAAAGACGTTGATTTATTTAGTAATATTAATTTTTATCGCTGCAGTTTTCGGTTTGATTCTGCTCAATAAAGGGGATGGACCTGTTTCGGGATGTATACTATCAAATAGTTCAATAGAAACTGTTGAGTTATATAAGAAAGCTGAAGATTTAAAAGGTGACGGAATATATGGTGTCATAGCTTCTGAGAGAAATAAACTTATTCAAAAGTATAATACTGAAATTCCGCAGAGCAAAGAGTTATATGAAAATATTTATCTTGTGGAATGCAGAAAAGGAACAAAAATAAAAATAAAATGGGTTTATGATAGCAATATGATAAAAGAAGAAGAGAAAGCACTAACAGAAGATCAAACCGGAGTTATTTCATATCAGCTAGAAGGAAGTAAAGTTAAGAGTGGGACTTATTGTGTTGAAGCCTATTATGAAGATAAAAAAATACTTAGTCAGAATTTCGAAGTAAAATAACTGAAAGTGAAGTCCAAATTATGTTTAAATGGATATTTAGTAAAGATGATAAGGATAGGAGAATTCAAGAATTATATGATAATAACTCTAAAATTATCTATTCCTTTGTTTTAACTAGAACGGGAGGAGACGTAGCTGCAGCGGAAGATATCACTCAAGAAACCTTTGTATCCGCTTGGAAGGCTTTAGATAGTTTTAAACATAAAAGTTCATATAATACATGGCTTTGCGGAATTGCGAAAAACAAACTATATGAATACTATAGGAAACAGAATAGCCTGTGTTATAAGGAGTTAAAAGGTGAAGATGTATTTGATGAGTTGACATCAGATATTAATATGGTTGAAATAATTATTAAAAATGAGACGAGAAGTATCGTCATAGAAGCATTGAAAAAAATTAGTCCTCTATATAAGAATTGCCTTATATTAAAATACATTGATAATTATTCTTTAAAAGAAATATCAATAATTCTAAATAAAACACCAAAAGCAGTAGATGGAATAATTCAAAGAGGGAAAAAACAATTTATTAGAGAGTTTGATAAAATTATGCAAGAGGAGACAAGTCATGAATGAAGAAAAGATAATGAAATTGATGAAGTCAATTGATATAGAAGTTGCACCTAGAGAAGAGCTTAAGGAGAATATTACTACGATTATTAGGAATATTTCAAGTAAAGAGCATGGAGAACTTTCAAGCCTGGAGAATCTGCTATTTAGAAAACCCTTCAAAACAGCTGCTTGTATGGCGGTTTGTATTTCGACTGCGCTATGGGTGCTTATGGGGAGTAATTACACAAGCTTTCTTTATAGTTTAATTAATGTGAGGTAATGATATGGGTGTATGGAAGAAAATATCAAAATCAATTTTAGCGCCAATTGATATATATAAAATTGAAGACAGTAACGGTAGGTTTAATGCAGCGATTTTCACTGTAATAATTTGTGCATTGCTAGGTGCTGTATTAATGCCTGTCATGTACTACATTTTTTCAAAAGATAAATTTCAAATATCTTTAGATACTATGGTCATGATAAAACTGTTTTTTATAGGTTTACTATCTTTTTTAGGCTCATGCATGATATTTGTTATAACTGCTAAGCTCTTTAAAGAAGAGGTGAATTTCAAAGTGGTTGCTTCATATTGGGGGATAAGCTATATACCTAATATTGTATGCATTATACTTTATTGGACCATACAAACCTTTACTTTTATTGTAAACAGTCCAATTGCAGGTTTTATTCTTAATACTATTTTTATTATGCTGCTGCTTTGGAAGGTACTTTACTATTTTATTGAAATGATTTTTGTGCTGCGGCTTAAAGGAAAAAAACTTTATATTGCAACTATAGTTACCGGAATTACTTTGCTTGGTTTAATAATTATAAATTTTACTGTAGGTTTGCAAGTACCAATGGTTTAGGCAAGAGATGAGGGCAATGTGAGGTACACTATTCCAAATTGAAGCCCTTGACAGGAGAGTGTCAAGGGTTTTAAATATTAAACTTTAGAGAGATTTTTTTATATGATTGATAGAAATAGTTGTAATTTTTGATTGTTTTGATTTTTTGCTGACTAAAAATGATAAAGCTGAATGGATATGTGCAGTTAAGGATAGTGTTACCAATGGAGATGTAAACCCTTTTAAATTGTTCGATTTTCCTGGAGGCCTATACGCTATGGCAGTCAGTATTGATGAAGATAACGAGAGCATACATAAGGTAGAAGATAAAGTTCGTCAATGGATTGAAGGCACAAACTTTGAGCTTGACAAAAGCCGCAATGTTATGTTCAATATGCCCTATTTATATGAAGATGGAAGAGATATTTCCTATAAAGACATAGAAAAGGGATTAGGCTATAAACAAATGCAAAGATATTTTCCCATTAAGCTAAAAGAAGGAATATAAAAACATATGGTGAATGGTAGAATAAAATTGACTTTACGAAGAAAGAGGTGAAATAAATGTCAAAGACACTCAAAGATATGGCAAAGCACTTAAAAAAAGTTATTGCGGCAGAAATACCTAAAACATATGCAATTAATCCGATGTTTGAAAATATTTCAAGCGAGGAAAATATTCGAGAAGGAGTTCTTGCGTTCAGAAACTTTTTATATCACCTTTGCGATGTTTTGATTTTTGAAGGTGATATGTATGATAATCACAAAAAGAATGCTCATGAATTTGATGACCGTGTTACTATTTCTGTATATTTTCCATTTCTACACAATGTGAAATGCTTATTATTGAATGTAGGTTTTCATGGTGTGCTAACAGAAAGCACTCAATCCCTTACTATGGGAAACAATATATTCAACACGAAAGTTCCAGTTTCAAAATGGATTGAATGTTTGCGATTCTTGAATGCTTGCGGCATATTGATTGGCGGTATAGACTTGAATGATAAAAAACCGGATTTATCAAAAGCTGAAGAAATAATAATTTCGTATCCTGATAATCCTGCTATGTTGACAGGCTTGAAGGTAATGGCAATAGCAGAGATAGAATTTGGTACAAACGCCAACGAATCGGAGGTCAATAAGTCCAATGCAATCAATTATTGCCGATTCTCCGATATTTTATTGCGATGTGATTACAGAGTATTGAAAAATAATAGAAACGACGATGTTATTTCTATATTTAAAGATACTATGAAACCTTTGTCTGACAATGTGCAAGATTTTATATTGCAGTTACATCAACGCTATTTGGATAAAGGGATTAAATGCAGTGTGGAAATAAAAGATTTATGGATAAAGATTAAATATTCTTATAAAAGTAAAGAGATATGGGGAATTAATATATCACTTAACAATGGTTATCAAATAAACATCAAAGCGAAAAATACGCATAAATATGCTGATACCATGGAAAAATTTCCTTCATTTATACAAGAAATGATTAAAAAAGGATATGGCTGTGGAATAAAAAGAGGGATAAGCGATCATTGTAATGGAGGCTGCCAGGGGTTTCGTTTTTCACTGGATGAATCAATAATTGATATAAGTAACACTATCGAAACTTGGCTTGATACAGAATTGTCATTTGCATAGTATAAGCATTATTAAAACAAAGTGAAATTATTTTTTATTTTCAAGTTAACCATTTAAAATATTCTGCCACTATTAATATGAGGACAATAAATTGACCTGAAAAAGAAGAAGTTGGTGAAGTATGGATAAACAACATGTTGTATATGAAAAAACTACAGAGTGCATGAGAACAATATTTGCTTTTTGTATTTCAAGAACATCAAGTAGAGAAGAGGCTGAAGATTTATCACAGGAAATAGTAAAGGAAGTTTTAAATAGTGCGAAATCACTTCGTAATGAGGAGTCTTTTTATGGGTGGATGTGGGCTATAGCAAATAATATCTATAAAGGCTATTTGCGTAAACGTAAGAAGACAGAGCATAGTGATTTGGATGAAAATCTAGAAGATAGCTTGAGTAAAACCCTTGAAGCAGAATTAGTTCAAAATGAAGAACTAAATATCTTAAGAAGGGAGCTTTCTCTGTTATCAGAGCATTATAGAAAGGCTACAATAATGTATTATATTGAGGATAAAAGCTGTAAACATATTTCACAAGAACTTGAAATCTCTTTAGAAATGGTCAAGTATTTGCTCTTCAAATCTAGAAAAATTTTGAAAGAGGGCATGAACATGATAAGAGAATATGGGGAGAAGAGCTATAATCCTGGAGTCTTTAATATTGATGTGTGGATGGATGAAATGGATTATAAACTTTACTATGAGTTATTTGACAGAAGGTTGCCAGGAAACATTTTGTTAGCGGCATATTACAATCCAATGACATTAGGAGAATTGAGTATGGAGCTTGGCGTATCTGTAGCATATTTAGAAGATGAAATTCAAAACCTTATGAAGCATAATTTAATAAAGCAGCTTCAAAACGCTAGGTATCAAACCAATATTATTATTTTTACTAAAAGCTGTTTAGAGGACATATATGCAAATACCGAGGAGTATTATGCTTCAGCGGCAGACAATCTTTATGATTTTATTGTGAAAAATGAAGCTAAAATAAGAGGTATTAATTTTAAAGGCTGCGATTATTCTAAAAACAGAATTTATTGGTTTGCCGCTCATGTAGCTTTATTAACTGCGTTGCATCTGGTAGAAGAGGAAATGAAAAGTACAGAGCCATTCCCGCTGTTATCAAACGGAACACATGGGTATATTTGGGGAAGAAACAGTGCTAAGGGAGAGGATTTATTTAATGGAATATATGGACTTGATGATGAAATTGATGATATTGCCATATGTAATTTTAAGATTATAGAAAAGTGTCAACAATTTCATCCAAGAGAGAAAAAAGTTAATATGCTTTTACAAGCTGCAAAGAATGAAATTAAAGAAAATGATAGTGAGGTGTTTTTAGATCTTATTAGGGATGGATATATTAACAAGGATAATGGAGGATACAGTGTTAATTTCCCTGTACTCACAGAAAAGCAATTAAATGAGTTTATTGATTTAATGATACCTATTATTATAGAAATGAAAAAAGATATAAAATTGGTGGTTACAAAAGCAACAAAAATTCTTGAAAATCACGCGCCATCACAGTTATTAGATATATGTCCAGTGCTTTCACAGATAAAATGTAGAAATAATGCCATTGGATATATTGTTGAACAAATGTGTAATAAGGGATATTTATTTGTACCTGATTCTTTAGATAAACTATGTATGTATGCAGTTCTTAAATAAAAATACAAGAGTTACGGTGAATCATGACATAAGTACGAGTATGCTAATATAAAGTCAATTCCAATATAATAAGCAAAAAAGGGGACTTACTTTGATAGAGTAAGTCCTTCATACGTATGTGAAACCTAAGCTTAATTTTCATAAAAAGAAGCACATAATGGTTGTCTATCTGTAAAGCGTTGATAACTGTACTTAGGGTATCCCACCATTACAACTCCAGTTATTCTCTTGTTTTCAGGTATATTAAAAAGCCTGTGGATTGGTGAATTTTCGCTTCGAGCGCAAATCTCAAATAATCCAGCCCAGCATGATCCAAGTTCAAGAGATGGAGCATATAATTCAAGATAAGATAATGAGAGAATGGAATTTTCTCTTCCATTACGAAAATCTGCATCAGCTAAAGCTAAAATTATACTGGGGGCATCTCTTAAAATTGTGTCTACATTATATTCTCTATAGCCTTTGATCATACCAGCCAACATCTTACTTAAAGTTGAATCCTTCTCAAACCATTTAATACACTCTTCAACTGCTAATTCAATTGACTTTTTATCATCTACTATTAGATAAGAGATGCCTTGGGAATTACTTGCAGTCGGTGCATAATGAGCCACATCTACAAGTTCCATTAGTTTTTCCCTTGGAACCGGTGTATTTTTATAAGAACGAATAGACCTTCGTGATCTAATAAAGTTCTTTGCATCTTCTGCATTCAACTTTGGTGATTTTTCTATGTTACTTTGTTTTGCTAGTGGTGATTTCTTATTATCTATAGCTTCTTTTGGGCATATAGCTACACAATGGCCGCAAGCAAAACATGCATTAGGGTTGACTTCTTTGGGGCCGGTAGATTCTAGTTTTAATACTCCCATGGGGCACTCTGCTACGCACAAGCCGCATTTTACACATCTTTCTTCATTAACAGTTACTAAACACATTTACATTCACTCCCTATTAATTTTTGTATTCACATAATTTTTATAATTTTAGCTTTAATCATTTGTTGCTCAATAGGATTTTCAAAGGAAATAGCAACGATTGAGAATGTTCATTCTAGTTTACATAAAAAATAACCTTCATAAGGATTTTTGAGAATGGTCGTTCTAATTTGCGTAAAAAAATTATTTAGTCAATAGATCCAAAAAAAACTTTGCTATGCGGTGCATTTTTTCCCTGTCAGCTGAGGTTCTTACAAGTACACGAATTCCAAGCAAAGTATTTTGTAAGATTTCTGATAAAGCGTCAGCCTCATAAGCACAAGAAAATTCACCGCTTTGTTGACCTTTACGTACAATATCCGCAAGAAAATGCTCAGTCTGAATAAAGGATGCTTCTGTCTTTTTACTTATCTCTTCATCTCTGAGAGCCATCTCAGTTGCTGAGTTTACAATTAAGCAGCCCCACGGTCTATTCTCGTATCCTTCAATCATAATATCAAAGATAAATTGTATAGCTTGTTTTGCCGTTCCTGCCCGTGAAACTCCAGCTTGCAGTTTGCTTTTTATTAGCTCTTCATAACAATCAATAGTTTTTAAAAATAATGTATGCTTGTCTCCGAAGGTATCATATAAGCTTCTTCGATGTATTCCCATGTGCTCCACCAGGTCACTCAAAGATGTTTTTTCATAACCTTGCTCCCAAAATAATTCCATTGCTTTATGTAGAACTTCATTTTCCTCAAATTCTCTGCTTCTTCCCATTGCACTTCCTCCTTGATAACAGCATAATAACATTTTGAGAACGATCGGTCAAGAATTATTTTAGTAGTCCTAGGATTATTTTATTAAGTGAAATTACAGTGGCACTAAATTTTAGCAAGATGTTATATAATATCCTTATAGGAAAAAAGCTAACTTTAAGGAGGAAAAATTAATGTTATTTGATATGTTAAAAACAAGAAGAAGTATCAGGAAGTTTGAAGATAGAGAAGTGGAAAAAGAAAAAGTGGATACAATTCTTAAAAGTGCTCTATTAGCGCCATCATCAATGTCCAGAAAGCCATTGCAGTTTGTTG
>JAEZDX010000385.1 GCA_023417975.1 Bacillota bacterium | reverse complement strand
CTACTCTTCCACTCAGTCTCCCGAGCAGTACCATCGGCGCTGTAGATCTTAACCATCGTGTTCGGTATGGGAACGGGTGTAACCTCTACGCCATTATCACCAGATATGCAACAACACAAAACAGCGTCGCTACAATAAATAATTATAGTGAGGTTGAAGTCAACTGTCAATATATTTTTATTAAAATATTTTGATTTTCTATATGTAAATTATGCCATATAGCAAGAGATTCAGCTAAACTGAATCTCTTCTTTCCATTAATTAATTTTTCTTTTATATAAGTTTATTCATTTATTGAGCAGTCTTTGTTTTTAAAGACTGTGCCACTTCCATCATTTCATCTTTATTCTTATCAAATTTCGAAGATAAAGTCCAAGATATAATTTGGTAGATGTTATCCTTATCCTGAGCTATTATGACTATATACTTTGCCTTTATCTTTTCAACAGTTCCCGTAACTTCAAAGTATTCTGCTTTATCTCCGTTAACGGTAATTTCCTTGTCTCCTCCGGTAGTCATATCTTGACCGTTTTTCACCATATTATCCTTTACAAGGCTGGAATAGTCTTTTAAAGTAAAACTCTTATCAAAATCCTGTTTACTTTCCTCTATAACTATAAGATATTTCTCCTGAGCTCTATTGGACACTTGAAGATTCGCCTCTTCATTTAAGCTTTTATCTTCTTTCCAACTTCCTGGCACCGTAATTTCAAATTTTCCGTCTGCGGAAGCTATGGTCTGTTTCTTTGCCGATTCACCTGTTGAATTCTTTACCTTATTTACCACACTGCAGCCTGCAAAAGATACCAGAAAAACAACTGATAATAATACTGCTATAAATTTTGATCTTTTCATTAGAAAAACCCCCACCCAATTGATTATTGGCACTATTCATAGGTTTCCAAATTCACCTGCAATTTATGTGTATTCACATATATAGAAAGTAATAAATAACTTCATATCGCGCTATCTCAAAGTATCGAATTTTTAGGAATTTATGAAGCTGTTCAAGGTAACTTAGATACTACTTCCCATATAGTTGTATACATAATACACATAAATATATGACTCATATTGAATACCTCAATATATAATACGTAATTTTATTGCTTTCGAACAGTGCTACATATAAATATTATATAGCATTTTCACATAATTTGTATAGATAGCTTGAATATCATGTCGTTACTTTAGATTTACTAATTAGCTTCTTTAATATTTTGCAGAAATATTTCTGCCATATCACAATCAATAGCTAGTCCGAAATGCTTAAGTGTATAACTTAATGCCATGAGTGTATAGCTTACCTTATTTACTGCAGCATTTTCACCCATATGTCCTATCCTTATAACTTTTCCGTTTAAATAACCGATGGAACCTCCTATAAGTATATTGAAATATTTCTTCATATAATTTCTCAGTGCAGCATCATCAATGCCCTCCGGTATTGCTACCGCAGTTACAGTACTTGAAAAGCCGTTATCAAGATATAAGCGTAAGCCTGCATATTTAATAGAGCTTCTTACTGCTTCTGCTATTTTGTGATGCCTGTCAATAATGTTATCAATTCCTTCTTCCATTATATTATCAAAAGCTGTGTTGAGTCCTACTATATCACTTATCGGCATGGTATAAGGAAACCATTTATTTTTATAGTAATCCTTCCAAATGAGCAAGTTGCAGTAAAATGAAGCTATAGGTGTTTCCCTTCCTTCCATTACTGAAAACGCCTCATGGCTTATACTTAAAAATGTAAGTCCCGGCGGTGCAGAAATACATTTTTGAGATCCTCCAAGTGCTATATCAATACTCCAATCATCAACTCTTATCTCTTCTCCTCCCATTGCCGCAACGCTGTCTACAATTGTTAAAATACCTTTACTCTTTAGCAATCTGCAAATTTGTCCTACATCATTTAAAACCCCTGATGGTGTGTCACAATGTACTACCGTAGCGTATTTATAACCGCTGTCTTTATTAAGAAACTCGGCTAAAGCTTTCACATCGATTGCTCTCTTTGTGTCTCCTTTAAAAAATACTGGTTCTCCCCCGTACATAGTTACAAAATCAGCGAAACCTTCTCCGAATATACCGTTATCTATAATGAGTACTCTATCTCCCTTTTGAGTAAGCGAGGCACAAGCTGCCTCCAATCCCAGTATTCCTTCTCCGCATAGAACTCTCACTTCATTTTTAGTGTTCATAAATCTTCCTATCTTAGCACACAGTTCCTTATAAAAATCATAGAAGTCCTGATCTATATCAGGGTTAGTTGTAGCTTTTGCTCTTGCCATACGAACATTTTCTCTTACTGTTGTTGGCCCGGGAGTCATAATCAAAATATTATCATCCTTCATCATTATCACCTCAAGTATAGTTTTTTAACAAAATAACCGTAATAATTTCAATTATAATATTCACACTTGAAAAAATATAATGTATCGGTACAATCCACTCATTGACACATTCATAAAATAATGAAATACTTCAATTATGGGAATACTAGGTTTAAAGGGGGAATTCTATGAAATCTATCATATATTCAATAATCTTTATTTTATATGCATTAGTAACCATATCATTAATCATACTGGAAAGAAAGCAGCCCGAAAAAACTATTGCCTGGTTACTTATATTTGTTCTTCTCCCTCCTGTAGGTATAATTCTGTATCTGTTTCTAGGCCGAAATTGGAAAATATATAAACTCCGTGAAAACTTCTCTCCCGATGTTCAAGACCTTATATATAATGCAATGGGCAGATTGGATAATATGGAGTACTTTCCACTCATTGAACTGCTTGCAAACAATAGCGAATCTCCTCTATATGTAAATAATGATATTACAGTCTTCAATAGCGGTGAGGAGAAATTTCGTTGCCTAAAAAACGAATTAAAGAAAGCCAAACATCATATCCATCTCGAGTATTATATAGTAAAAAGTGATTCTATCGGAAATGAAATAAAAGATATACTCATTGAAAAAGCAAAGCAAGGTATAAAGATACGTTTTATAATGGATAGAGTTGGTGCTATACGAGTAAAAAGAAGTTATATTAATGAATTGAAGGCGGCTGGTATCGATGTGGTTGAGTATTCCTATTTTCTAGCACCTATTTTGAAACTAATCAATACTCAGATAAATTATAGAAATCATAGAAAGATTGTTGTAATTGATGGAGAAGTAGGATTTGTAGGAGGCATAAATATAGGAGATGAGTATTTAGGAAAAGGCAAACTTGGTTTCTGGCGTGATACTCATTTAATGATTAAAGGTGATTTTGTTCTCGGTCTTCAGGCGGTATTTATAGATGACTATATTACAATTAAAGAAGCAAATAAGGAAATATCCTTTCACGGTGAAGATTTTGAAAATTATTTCAGACCTATAGGACGTGAGGATGGTAAACTCATGCAGCTTATAAGAAGCGGACCTGATTCTAAATACCATTCCATAGAACAAGGAATATTAAAAATGATAAGTATCGCTAAGCATCATGTTTATATTACCTCTCCTTATTTTGTTCCATCGGAAAGTATCCAGGAAGCTTTGAAAATAGCAGCGCTTGGCGGTATTGATGTGAAAATTCTTTTCCCCGGTACCTATGACCATCTAATAGTATATTACGCTTCAAGGACCTATCTGTCGGAGTTGTCCAAATGTGGTGTGGAAATCTACATGTATAATCCTGAATCGTTTATCCACTCAAAGGTAATAACAGTAGACAGTAAACTTTGCACTGTAGGTACAGCCAATATGGATAGACGGAGCTTTGAGTTAAACTATGAAATAAACGCAGTAATATATGACAGCAATGTAAGCCAGCAGCTCGAAGCCGCATTTATGAATGATTTAAAGCTAAGCAGAAGAGTAACGGAAGATGACTGGGACAATTCACCTAGAATAACAAAGGTTTTGGAATCCTTCTCAAGAATTTTTTCATCTCTGCTTTAACAAAGAAAGGTTACCTAACACTGTTAGGCAACCTTTTCTTTATCGCTCTTATGCATAATCCATTCCACCATATACCCCATCAAAATAATACCCGGCAAATTCACGAGGAATCTAATAAAAGTAAATTTATAACCTAAAGAGGTTATCTCAAAAAGTAATGTGGATATTTTTGTAACACACCAAGCATTCATAAATATTATTATATTCGATAGCTTTGCTCCCTTCTTAAGCAATACTGCAGTAAAAGGGAAAGCAGCATACATTGGTCCTGCTCCTACAGACCCAATTAATATAGATAGAAAAATTCCTAATATACCTGAATCTCTCCCCATATATTTGATCATCGTTTCTCTTGATACCCATTCATCCATTAAGCCGAGCATTACCATAATAGGGGGAAGTACCTCAAGCATCTGCACAAAACTGTCTTCAGCAATGGAAAAAGTCTTTTTCCCCGTTTGGCGGTTAAAAATCAATATGAGAAAAGCCGCGGATAATGCTGCTATGAAAAAGCCGTATCTCTTTACAAACTTTCTAACCAACTTATGTCATCACCTCTCCTATTACAAAAGCTACTATAAAAGAAAAAAGGAAAGCCAAAAAATTTCTTAGAAATGCTGCTTTCTTTCCTATATATTTAGCTTCCATGGAAAATGTGACAACCCCAACCATGGTCAGTGTTGACACGAGTGCTGCAACTTGGGCATAGCCTCCGCCGTTTTGAAGCAGCATATTACCTGTAGAAAAAGCCACAAAAGTCGGCATAATTGTTATAGAACCTACTACTGCCGATATTATAATTCCCCAAATTCCGGATTCCTTGCCCGTAATTTTAGAAATAGTATCGGAACTTATTTCAGACAGCATAATACCAACAATAAATATAACTCCTAGAAATTGAGGCATTACCGCCTCAAAGGATTTACACGCCTTTTTAAAGGCCGATTTAGTCTTTTTCTTATCTTTAAAGTATGATAAAACCATCAAAATAACTGCCATTGAATAGAGTATTGCTGTAGTCACATCCTCAACTCCAGTTAATTCTTTACAATATACTTCTATTCCTTATAATATATATTTATTCATAATGGACTCAGCTTTACTGTGTATAAATTTCTTCATTGATATTAGCTACTTTTTCTTCTTGCCACATAATCAACATATCCCTGCTTTATCCAATGTCCCTGAACCAACCTGTTAATAACCCTTATTTCCTTATATATAACATCTAACTCCTTAAAATAGTCATCTCCTTCATCGTCTGCGAAGTACGAATGTATTACTGTGGAATCTCCCTCATCTTGATAATACTCCCCGGAACCTATTTTCTCACCGCTTCCATACCTGAAATCTCTGATGCTTAGTAGATTTACAAAGCATAACCCTCCAGGTTTCAATACCCTTCTGATTTCATTTATAGACTGAAGTACATCTGTCTTCTTCATGTGAAAAATTGAATTGTAAGAGTATGCAAAACTCAAAGAACTATCTTGAAAAGGCAGCTTTCTCATATCTCCCTTCAAAATATTCAATTCCATACCCCGATTGTTTTCAAACTCCTTGGCTTCCATTATCTGAAGGTCATCTGCTTCAATTCCTAAAGTCTTATATCCATGTTCCCAAAAAAGCCCCAATGGAGGACATTCTCCTCCCGCACCGCAATCTAAAACAACTCTTTCCAATGGTGTACTGTCACACATGCTAAGAAATTTATACAGTTGAGTATGTCTGTACACCGTCCCATTTTTGTAACCCCCCAATTTTTACGACACTCCTTCCTTTTTACTAAATCTTTCACCCCAATTTTTGCAGTCTCTGCTTAATAAAAGACACCTTACGCAGACATTCTCTTTTAGTCCAATACTTATTATCCATTTTATGGTATCCACCTTGGATATGCAAGCCCTTTCTTTCTATTGACCTTAATATATATTACGACACGCCTTGGATAAAGTTACCACAAGCCATTATTAGAATCAGTGTTTATTATGTTTCGTCAAAAAATTTAGGCAATATTATATACATTATACTTATTTCAATAATACTCTGAACAAATTTTTATACAAAATACCATACTAACAAAATCCAAATTATTTCATATTATATATTAGGATTTGTTCTTGTTTGATTTCGGCTCATCAATTAAGCTGAATTTTTTTATATTTACTGCAATCACTAGAAAGGTGGGAAACGATGTGGGTAAAATTTACGACAGACATGATAGGCTTACCGGATATTGGAATGATAATGTTGTCTATGACCGCAAACACAGAATAAAAGGCTTTATTCAAGACAACATGCTTTTAGATGCTTATGGCACTCCTTTATCCTATATTTACAATGATGCATTCTATACAACAAATGGAACTCCTTGGGCATATTATGATGGAAAATCAATAAGAGACTTATATGGTAATCGTCTGGGAAGGGGAACCAAAAGCTGGCCTGGTATCCTTTCTTCTGCCCTAATATTTGGTGAGGGAATAGGTTGGTATCCAAGAAATTATGAGTACAATGAAAACACCAATAGAGAATATGCAAAGCCTCCGGCCCCTCAGCCTCAAGCCCCAAGGAACAACCAAACTCTACCACGCGGCAGCAACAGAAGAAATCAAAATGACTATGTTGAGAATGACTATAGGCAAAATAGCCGTACACCGGCTCCTCAGATAGCAAAAAACAATAATAATTATAGACCTATCAGCGATTCCGAAGATACCATGAACAGGGAGCTCGACACTAACGGTAATATTGCACCTCAAAATCAATCGGGTCTCTTTGGATTGATTAATCCGAAGCTTGGCGGTTCTATGAAAAATATTTTCGGTACAGGAAAAACCATATTAAATACTGTCGGTTCAATAGGGGGACAAGGAGGCACACCTATTGGAGGAGCTAAAGTAATTGGAAACCTTGCAGGTCGTTT
>JAEZDX010000616.1 GCA_023417975.1 Bacillota bacterium | reverse complement strand
GGGCATATGAACTGCTGCAAAGTGTTGGAATCGACAGAGAAACCGCAAAACGCAAGGTTTTAAAGCTATCCGGCGGAGAACAGCAGCGAGTAGGCATTGCAAGAGCACTTTCCCACGACCCTGACATAATTATCGCTGATGAACCTACAGGCAATCTGGACAATGAAACGGAAGAAAATATTATGAAAATTTTGGAGTCCTTGGCCCATAATTCAGGAAAATGCGTCATAGTAGTTACCCACTCAAAGGACGTAGCTGCCTATGCAGATGAGCTTTGGGGGCTTAACGGAGGCAGTCTGGTTTTTGTGAAATAATATGAATTTGCGCGTTCCTTGCAAAGTTTGTAATGATTATGATATGATTTACTGTGCCGGGTTTTTCATTAGTTTGCTTTTAAAACAGAGCATGAAAAATGATACAAGCCATTAAATTATAACGAATCAAATGAAAAGGAAGCGAATGCTATTATGATTACTCGAAACAGTAGAATGGACATGTGCAGCGGTCCGCTGTTCAGAAAGATATTGATCTTTGCCTTGCCAATTATGGCAATGAACATACTGCAGCTTATGTTTAATACTGCCGATATGGTAGTGGTTGGACGCTTTTCCGGCAGTAATGCGCTGGCTGCGGTAGGTGCCACAGGGTCGCTCATTAATCTTATCGTAAACTTATTTATGGGATTGTCCGTAGGAACTACAGTAATTGTGGCACAAGATTGCGGTGCCAATAAGCCGGCTGATGTAAGCAAATCTGTCCACACCTCCATAGCAATAAGCATCATCGGCGGAGTTGTGGTAATGATAGTCGGCGTCATTCTCAGTAAACCACTGCTTAACATGATGGGAACTCCTGAAGATATTATCGATTTATCGGTACTTTATATGAAGATTTACTTTCTCAGTGCGCCTGCAACAATGATATACAACTTTGCTGCGGCTATATTGAGAGCTGCAGGTGACAGCCGCCGTCCAATGTACTACCTTGTTGTTACCGGAACCTTACACGTGATATTCAATTTATTTTTCGTCATTGTGCTCCATATGAGTGTGGCAGGTGTTGCATGTGCTACGGTGATTTCCGAGTACCTTTCGGTGCTGCTTATTATGATTTGTCTGTATAGGTGTGACGGAGCAATACGTTTCGTTCCTAGAAAGCTTCGTATTGACGTTAATAAACTGAAGGCTATCGTAAGAATCGGCCTGCCTGCAGGTATGCAGGGATTGTTGTTCTCAATTTCAAATGTGCTTATACAGTCCGCTGTGAATTCTTTCGGTTCTACAATGGTTGCGGCAAGCTCTGCAGCAGGAAATGTGGAAAACTATATAGGCACTACGATGAATGCCTATTATAACTCAGCCATTTCCTTTACGGGACAGAATATGGGAGCGAAGAAGTATGACCGAATTGACACCGTTGCTAAGGTATGTACAGCATTGATCTTTGCAACCTGGATTATTTTAGGCGGTGCCATACTGATTTTCGGTAAGCCCTTGCTCAGTATTTACACATCCGACCCAAATGTCATTGAACTTGGAAAACTTCGAATGAATGTAATGATGGCTGCGTATTTTACATGCGGTATGATGAATGTATATCCCGGTCTAACGCGAGGGATGGGCTATTCCATAATGCCTATGCTTTGTACGCTTGTAGGTGCCTGTCTTATGAGAATTCTTTGGCTGGCTACAATTTTTGCTTGGCACCCTACAGAGATTACTCTGTTCACTTGTTATCCTGTAACCTGGGCTATTGCAGGAATTGGCCAAGTAGGTATTTTCTTTTACGCACGGCAGCAAATCCGAAAGCGTTCTGCCATGAGGTTTAAAACGGTACATGCGTAAAAGAGCAGTGTAAAAATATATATCCAATACGAAAAATTAATAGTTGAAGTTGGATATCCATAGCATAATCGGTTATAACAAAAAAACAAAAAGCGGCAGCATCAAGTTTATATGTGATGCTGCCGTTTTTACATAAACAGCTTCGGAAGAAATCGACATAAACCGCGTACCCCTGGGGTAAGCTACTGGCAGATGAACAGTCCTGCTTCTTTTGGAATATTGATGGCACCATGCTTAAGTCTTATATGTTCGAAATAGTCGTAAAGGCCATTTAAGTTGCTTTCTGTATAGCTGCCCAATGTGATGGTAGATTTTAGCCATTCCATTAAATCCTGTGTTTCGGTAATGGACAAGGAATCTTCATAATCACATCTTTGAACTTCCTGAAAGTATTGCTTCAATATTTCTTCTCCGTTTTGAAGGCTAAAAGAAAGCTCTTTTGTGAATAAATTTTGCATAGGGTTAATATGTTTGAAGGCAGCTTGAAGAAATGGACGCATACCGCCGTTTCCGTTTGTTGCCGCATAAAATTTACCGCCGCTTTTTAATACTCTCCTGACCTCGGAAAGAGCCTTTTGCAAATCCGGCACATGATATAGCATATGATTTGCGATAATGACATCAAAGCAGTTATCGGGAAATGGAATGCTCTGAATATCTATCTTCTGTGCCAGCACATTTTTTTGTTCCGAATACTTTTCCCAAAGGATCTTTACCATACCTTCAGAAAAGTCCGACAAAACTAAAGTACAATCTTCAGGCAGTTTGCTAATTCTTTGCTGCCATTGAAGACCGTTTCCACAGCCTAATTCCAAAATACGGCAGCCTTTAGGAAACTTATATTGCTCAAAAAGCCAAGGAAAAAAGCCTTGCTTATTTGTGCTGTGCTTAGCGTGTAAATTACTTCTTTTTGACAAGTTACTGTCATCCTTATATTGCTCTTTGACATTTTCAACCTTATTCATTTCTGACATGAGTATACCTCCCATAATATAAATAATACTTGTCTTGCAATAACTTACAAAGACGAATAAATATGTTAATAGCATTATAGCATACAATTAATCTTGACCAAAGAATAGCCTTAATTTATAGTAAATTTGAGGTGAAGGTAATGAAGTATAGTGTTTCATTGGAAGACTATAATATTTCAATCAAGCTTGAAAGCTGTGAAATAAAAATTATAGGTGGCAATTGGGGTATTTTTAATAAATCTTTTACAAATCACATGCATAGTTATTATGAACTTCATTTTGTAACCGGAGGAAAGGGTACCTTGGTTACCGATACGCTGAAAATGCCCTTAAAGAAGGGGTGTTTTTATCTTTTGCCTCCCAGAACCAACCACGAACAATGGAGTGATCCAACTGATTATTTGGAAGAATACCATTTAGCATTAAATCTTACTTGCGGATCCAAAGAAGATTTAGCATGGAAACACCTATTTTCAAATGGTTACTATGATACTAAGCAAAATGAACTTGAAGTATTGTTTGATAGAATTGCTGAAGAATGTAACCGGAAGCAATATGGTCACAGAGATATAGTTTCTCAAAGCATCCAAACAATTTTTGTTACGATTATACGGTCAATTGCTAGGAATAACAATGAAATTTCCACTGAACCTATAAACTTGGATGATAGGCGTATTATGATCATAGATCAAGCTTTTATTTATAAGTATAAAACTATTACTCTTTTAGCATTAAGCGATGAGTTAAAATTAAGCACGCGCCAAACACAACGATTTATACAAGATAAATACGGAGTTTCTTTCTCAACGCTGAAATACTTGTCTAGGTTGAGCCATGGTGCCATGCTGTTGGCTACAACGAAGTTGCCGCTTGAAGAGGTTTGCATTCAAGTCGGCTATAATGACTACTCATTTTTTAGCAGAGCCTTTAAAAAGCAATATAATATGACTCCTGTAAATTATCGGAAACTGCATTATCGTGAATAAATAAAATAAAAAGTGATGTTCTAATGTGACATTTTTTATTTAACGAGGTCATATAGCACCATGGTTAAGTGTGATGCTGCAGCTTTATAATATCCCTAGTAAGAATATTATTAAGACTATATATAAAGAAGGGGATTTTTATATGGTGCAAAAGTATCAAACTAAGATAGCTTCAAACTCATTTACTGAGATAATCCCATATTATCATTATAATAAGACAGAATCGGGATGGCGTGACGGAATGGTTACCGGAAATGGTGAAAATGGCGTAGTGTGCTCATGCTCTCCGTATTCCGATACACTAATTTACCAAAATATGTACTTCATTATGCCTTCACGTCAACCACGCGTTGTGCCGCCGGAAGTTACAAAGGAACTTGATGAGGCTAGACAGGCAGTAATAAATTTTGATGATAGCTGGAATGTGCATAATAGAAAGCGTACATTTCTTTATAGTTTTCATCCGGGGCACCAGCTTAGATTGAATATGCAAAAGCAGGAAATCTTGGATTATATCAGAGAAACTGATTATGAAAAGGGAGAAATATTAGTCAAGTATACGGATAAAAATGGAACATGGATAAGAACAACCTTTACGTCAAGAGAAGATAATGTAACTATCACAAAGATAACCAAAGCTGATACGGGAGCAAAGATTAATGTTGATATTTCCATTGATAATGCTTCTTCTATGAAGAACTTTAGTGGAGGTATTTTCAGTAGTAATGCTAAACGTGACAATGAAAACATGCAGTATAAAAAGCTTGTTGATGAAGGATGTTCATATATATCAATGGTGGCACATTATCCTTCATACGAGGGAAGTGAGCTTGCTGAGGGTGGCTTTGCAGGAGTTACAAGAGTTATATCAGTGGGCGGAACTAAGAAGAAAGTGTTTGGAAATGACGCAGAAGAAACAATCAATGTTGGTACGGAGAAAAATCCGGTTATCCATATTGAGGAAGCAGAAGAAATATATTTAATAACAAAGACTTCCCGTACACATCACATGGGTAAATTAAGTGAATTTACAGCGGTTGAAGAATATGATATCGTAAAAGAATTGCTATCTGATATAGAAAAAGTAGCTAAAAAATATACAGATGAAAAGGGGAAGTTTTCATATGATTCAGCACTTGAACCTCATATGAAAAAGCAGTCTTTGCTGTTTAATTCAGTTTCCTTCAGTTTGGGTTCTTACAGGGAAAAGGATTTTTATAATGAAGAGTTATTAATAGAGCAAAAGATCAGTAGAAGCTTACTTGATGCTGTTGTAGAAAGGGCCTATAATC
>JAEZDX010000598.1 GCA_023417975.1 Bacillota bacterium | reverse complement strand
AGTTTAGAATCTTTCTTTGAACAGCCACCTAAAATTACAAGCATAGAAAGTATCAATGTAAAAATTATGCTATTACTTAATGTCTTTTTCAAAATTACCACTCCTTTTCCCCTTATGCGGAAATTATACAACATTATTAATAATTATTCAAGATAATTATATGAAGTATAAACTGGAAATAATGTGGATGCCCAAATATAGTATTTTTATTTATACATGCATGCATAAATATGCATCAGCTATGGTTCGTCAACCTTTTGAACAGAGGATTCTTTTGCTTCTACAAACCTATACCAACTTGACATAATATTAAAAAGGTTCACTACATCCTGCTCATTGTAAAGGAGTATCTTTTCTATTTTTTCTTTTGGCATTCTGTTAACATACTGTTCATCCTTCATCATCTTACCAAATGTTTTTGCTAAGTTTGAACCACTAATTGTTTCAGATTCCCTAATAATATTAAAATTCTTCTCCATGGTCTTAAGACCGGTGCAAATACCCGTACGTTGTTTATAGACTTCCTGTATATCCAATTTATCGAAGTTATCAAAATTAAAATGTATTTTATATTTGCTTAGCAAATAATTAATAACTGTAAAATCATTATTACCGGAAAAGGTAACAATATTCCTTTTACCTACCTTATACATATCTACAAAATACTTTTTTGACATGTTTACAATTAATTGACTGTCAGATCTGTTTTCCAGCATATATTGCGTCACTTTAAGTGCTTTTATTTTACAGTCGTAATAACAGCAGCCGAAAACTCCTATGCAAATGGGGACTTTGTATACATAGTGCTCTAAATCGAAAAAAATTGTTTCATCCAAAATATGATTATTCACTTCATAATTTAAAACATTTTTCGGGTTTATGTCAGGCACCTCTATTATATTTTCGCGTATGATCACCCTATCACTCTTTTCTATAATATATGAATGTCCTTAGATGTTAAACTATAGGTTACATCTTTCCTTTCTACTATAATTTGAATTTTTGATTTGGTTTCACTACTCTCCAGCAATTTCTTTAACAATTCTCTTGTAGGATTTACGCATATAGGGTAACCTACCATCTTCATCATTGAAAAATCACCGGCAGTGTCACCGTATGAATAACATTCATTAAGATTTAAGTCGTATTTATTGACGAAACTCTCTATAGCTTTACTTTTGCTGAAACTATCCCACATGGGGATTACAGAACCAGTGTATAAATCTTCGTCATCTAAAAGATATACTGCCCCGCAATAATCATCAAAACCGTGTTTAAGAGACATTTCACGAACTAATTCCAATGGGCTGCCGGAGATGGTAATGACCTTGTGACCTTTTTCTTTATGCCATTTAATTCTATCTCTTGTGAAGGTATAAACTCTATCGCCTTTCTGCTCAACTACTTTCTTAGCTATAAAATCAACTTGAGATTTATGAAGGCCTTTAACAGCCTCAATATAAATATCAGCCATTTTTAAAAGATAATTATCGTAATTCCCCTGCCTTTTGTCCCATTTCTGATATTCGATTCTAACATCATTATACCATTTTTCAGGCTCAATAATCTCATACTTCACAAGTTTCTTAAATATTTCCGCAATTAAGCCTTCCCTATATAAAGTACCATCAATATCAAAAAAAGCTGCGCAATTACTCATGATGTACCTCCATTTTTTAGTTATATTTTATTATAGTGTAAATTTAAAGAATTTAAAACAAAATATTAATTATTGTTAAGTTGACAAGCTATACTAATGGTGCTATTATTTTAATGAGAATGATTTTCATTATGAGGTGATTTTATGAGCTTGAATGAACTAAGACCTGGTGAATACGCTATAGTCAGCGACATACTATGCGATGATCTTTTAACAAGGAGACTTTTATCTTTAGGATGTATTAAGGGAACACAAATTCAATTAAAGAAAGTAGCGCCTTTAGGCGATCCGATAGTTATAACCTTAAAAGGTTTTAATTTGGCCATAAGAAAGAAAGATGCATCTGACATTATAGTAACGGTGAAGAAGGGGGCATAAAATGATTACTGCTGCATTAGTAGGAAATCCGAATGTGGGAAAAACTACTTTGTTTAACTCATTAACCGGGTCAAATCAATACGTTGGTAATTGGCCAGGAGTAACTGTTGAAAAAAAAGAGGGATACTTGAACAAGTCTATAAAAATAGTTGACTTGCCAGGAATTTACGCAATGGATACATATTCCAATGAGGAAAAGGTATCAAAGCGCTTCCTGGAGGATGAAAAACCGGATGTAATAATAAATATTGTGGATGCTTCTAATCTATACCATAATTTGTACTTAACATTACAATTAAAACAATTTAATATACCTATTGTTTTAATCGTAAATATGATTGATTCTGCTGAAAGTAAAGGTATTATAATTGATTATAATAAATTGGCTGAAATGCTTAAGGTAAAGATATTTCCTCTTTCAGCTTCAAAAAATATAGGGGTAAAAGAACTAATAGACTTTCTTCAGGAAGGTTCTTTTTATTCCTTGAAAGATGATAATGAATATCAGTTTCGAGACGAAACTGAAGCTTATGGTTTTATAGAAAGTATTGTAAACTCTTGTATAAAAAAGTCTAATAAAAGTAATTATAATTTTTCTGACGTTATCGATAATTTTGTATTGAACAGAGTGTTGGCTTATCCCCTTTTTATAGTAATGATGATACTCATCTTTAAATTTACTTTCAGTTGGGTTGGACAGCCTTTAGCCGATTTATTGGATTCTGGGCTGAATGATTA
>JAEZDX010000373.1 GCA_023417975.1 Bacillota bacterium | reverse complement strand
GCCTGAATGTAGCTCTTATAGAAAAGGATTATGATATAGCAGATGATGTTGCATTGACGAATACTGCCATTGTTTATGATGGAATGGAATGTGAAGATACTTTAATGGCGAAGTTGGAGTTCATCGGCAATTCTATGTTTGATGATATAACTAAGAAGTTTAATGTTCCATTTAAAAGATGCGGAGCACTAATTACAGCAGAAGGCCCAAAAAGTGAGGATGAACTAGAAAGTATTTATAAAATGGCTCAAAGAAGAGGTATGGAATATGTTAGGCTATTGAACGGTTATGAGGCAAGGAATATAGAACCCCAGCTTAAGGAACAAATAAAAAGAGTTATATACTCTCCAAATGTTGGGGTGGTATGTCCATATGATCTTGCAATAGCTTATGGAGAGGTAGCCTTTGATAATGGAGTAATATTTAGATTGGAAGAGGAAGTGTTGGATATTGAAAAGATATCCAAAGGAGTACGAGTTACTACCAATAAAAATAAATTTACTTGCAGGATGGTTGTTAATACTACACCTGGCGAGCATTACAGCATAGATTCGGATAGAAAAACAAATGATAAAAAGGCAGAGTATATAAACTATATACTTCTTGATGCAGATAGTAATGATAAATATTCCAATATAGTTTTTTCATTAATGGAAAATGGAGACAGTGTATATTATATTAATACACTTACTGAACATAATATTCTATCGGTCAGGTCAAAAAACGTAATGTCTTTGGAGGAAACCTTAAAAGCTGTAGAAGCTTTAGGAATAAGCATTGATAGAGATAAAATAGACAGCTTCTACTCGTCTCCATCCAACAAAGATGTAATTATAATAGATGATAGCTATTTGAATAACGGGTATATCAGAATAACAGGAGACCATTACGGTCAGGTTACTATGACACCGTCTATTGCAAAAATGGTATGTGAGACTATAACAAACAATCTTAACTGTAAGTTAAGAAAGGATTTCAAGGATAGAAGAAGAGAAGTGTTTAAATTTAAAGAACTTTCAAATGAAGAAAGAAAAAAGCTTATATCTGAGGATAGTAATTATGGAAAGGTTATTTGTACTTGTAAGCTTATAACAGAAGGTGAAGTAATAGATTGCATAAGAAGGCCACTTGGTGCAAGAACCTTAGAAGGAGTACAAAGAAGAACAGGAGCAACACTAGGAAGATGTAAGGGTTCCTATTGCATAAATAAGATAATATCCATATTGGCTAGAGAGACAAATAAAAATGTTACTGAGATTGTGAAGGATTCAAAGAAGTCAAAGTTGGTTCTATCCAGAATTAAGGAATTTGATAGTGTGTGAGGGATTTGTATGGCAGAGGGAATGATTGAAAATAAGGATAATAATAAGGATGTACTTACTACCCTTGTTAGAGTAAAAGGCGGTAAAGGTGTAAGAGTAGTGCCTGTGAAGAGTACCCAGGCTATTGATAAAAAACTTTGGTTAGAGTGCTCAAAAGCTCTAAGCCGTATTTATGTGGGTGTGCCTATAAAAGTCGGAGATATAGTATGCAAAAATATATTAAATACCGGTGTTGATATAGTTTGTACAAGAAATACGGAAAAAATATTATAAATTAGAAATGAATAAAAATACAATCTCCTGTAGAGTTATTCCTAAACAACATGATATAATAAGAAGGAATAATTTTTAGGGGGTCGTCAAAATGATTAGACAAAGGGGAATAGCGGTATCCATATTACTTACTTTAGTTACATGCGGAATATACGGAATAGTATGGATGATAAGCTTGAGTAACGAGATATCTGCCTTTAACGGAGAAAAGATTGAGGGTGGACTGGAGTTTCTATTGATTATAGTTACCTGCGGAATTTATGGGTTCTATTGGCACTATAAGATGGGTCAAAAACTTGTAAGAGCTCAACAAAGAGCCGGCAGGTATGTTCAAGATAACAGCATTATTTATTTGCTATTGGCTATATTCCAATTGAGTATAATATCATTAGCCATTATGCAATCACAAGAAAATGAACTGGCAATATAAAAAAGACAAACTAAGAATTTTAGGGATACTTGCGCTCATAGGAGCGGCAAGTATCCTAATTGGTTTTATAACAGACAGAAGCATATGTATCTTTTATAATTTAACGGGTATTCCATGTCCAAGCTGTGGAATGACAAGATCCTTTCTTCATCTATTTAAAGGTGATATAAAAGGTGCATTTTGGTATCATCCGCTATTTCCGTTAGTTTTACTCATTCCGTTCATAGTAAATAGCAAGAGAAAGGTATACTTGTATTGCAGTATAGCCATCTTGATAACTGTATGGATAATAAGATTGTATTTGTTATTTCCAAATACTACGCCAATGGTATACATGAAAGATAACTTAATATCAATAATTAGGGTTATAATACAACAAATATTTGGGTAATATATGGTTGTATGGCCACAATTTAATTATAAAAAAATGAACATTTTTGTTGACATAGTATAGGACCGTTGTTATAATAATATTTGTCACTAACACGGAAAGATGGTCGAGTTGGTTTAAGGCACCGGTCTTGAAAACCGGCGTACGGGTGACCGTACCCAGGGTTCGAATCCCTGTCTTTCCGCCATTTAATTTTATATAATAATAAAAATGTAGGGCATGGAGAAATACTCAAGTGGCCGAAGAGGCGCCCCTGCTAAGGGCGTAGGTCGGGTAACCGGCGCGAGGGTTCAAATCCCTCTTTCTCCGCCAAGATAAAAGCTCGTTGAATAACGAGCTTTTTTCATGCAAAAAAATCGAATGGGATTTGAACCTGAGAGGGCGCGACGCGTTAAGGAAATGTGATGTTATCACATTTCTAGCTGAGCGTGAGGAGACAGGACCCGGACTGGGGTGTCGACGTAATTGGTGCGAAGCAGCAAGCCAATACCTCTTTCTCCGCCAAGATAAAAAGCTCGTTGAATGACGAGCTTTTTTCATGCGAAAAAATATAATGAGCTTTTATATTATTGAAACAACTAAGTAATAAGAGTAAACTAATAAAGGTATTATGTTATTGTTTAAAAAATATATAGGGGATGTTAATTATGTGGTTGGTATTTGCTTTACTTTCTGCGGTAATGGCAGCACTTGTTGCCGTGTTTGGAAAGATCGGTCTGAAAAATATTGATTCTAATACTGCTACGGCAATAAGATCGGTTATAATGGCAGTGTTTCTTATAATAGTAGTATTGGTACAAGGAAAATTCAATCAAATTTCAACTATATTTGCAAACAGGAAAGCTATAACCTTTATAGTATTAAGCGGGTTGGCAGGAGCTATGTCCTGGTTATTTTACTTTTTGGCTTTAAAGCTTGGAGATGTGTCAAAGGTGGCACCTATTGATAAGTTAAGCGTAGTAATTGCAGTTATATTATCGGTTATATTTCTGGGAGATAAGCTTACGACTGCTACGGTAATCGGTGTGGCATTAATAACTGCAGGTGCATTGGTTATTGCTTTAGCTTAGGCTTTAAATAACAATAAACATAAATGTAGATTATAGAAGCAATAATAGGTTATAATTAAAGATAGAAAATATAAGGTATCTGGAAGAGGTTTTCCCGATACCCTTTTTACTCTATAGGGAATTATAAAATTTTAAAGTTGTAAATAACTAAACATTAATTGAAATTCATATCTCTATAGAGTAAAAAAAGAAAGGTGTAGGGAAGATACTTCCCGCCGCTTTCAGGAGGACGTAAAGATTAATAATCTTTACGCACCTTAGAGA
>JAEZDX010000625.1 GCA_023417975.1 Bacillota bacterium | reverse complement strand
ATGTAAATCCAAACGAATATGGACTCTTAGTAGAAGGAGACTTTGGAAAGCTTACTTTTCAGGGCACCCGTTACCTTGGTTTTCAGCGAATAATGGCCTAAAGAAGGATTTCAAGTTACTACCGCTAGAAAATTTTCTTTTTGCGGAACTCTGAAAACGTTTATGGAACACGCGTACAATTACATTTTTTCATTATATTACAAAGGAGGTAAGAGTTAAATCGGTAACTTATGCCGATTTAGCGTTATTATGAAATTTTTAAAAAGACTAACTAGGTTTATATCTGCAAAAACTGTTTTTTCAAATCAAGTAATTTCTTCCGTTTTACTTATAGTAATTTCTTTGAGTACTACGGGTTTTGTTTCCTTTGAAATATCAAAAAAAACTGTGGACTCCCAGTTTAAGGACTCTTCCACTCAAATTCTTAACCAGTATATTATCTACACCAATCAAATAACCTCAACTATTAAGTCTACAAGTATGAGAATAATGCAGGACAAAAATTTGATTTCACTTATAAAGGCAGTGCCTGAAAATGTTATTGAGCAAGCTTCAAATAAATCAAATATTAATAATATGATTAAAAATTATTACAGCTCGGATACATCCAATTCTCTTGTTAACATCACATTATTTACCGGCGACAAAATCTATGGCGGTATAAACATGGAGGAACCTACTTTAATGTCACAGGTCACCAAGACGGACTGGTATAAAAAAGCTCAAGAAAGCACTTCCTATTTTTCTTGGATTGGCCCTAATAGCCTAAATGTTGATAAGGCACAAAAGTATGAGTTGATGAGCTATGCTGCAAAATTAGTAGATACCTCCGGAAAACAATTGGGCATACTTAAGATTGACGTTAAGCCTAATGCCTTGAGTCCCGGAAATAAAGATATTGTCATGGGCAAGACCGGTTATGCTTTTATAACCGATGCTGATGGAAATATCATATACCATAAGGATCCGTCTCTTGTATCCAAGCCATTTACTACAGATTCCAAGATACTTGAAAAAATAAAGAAAAAGACCTCTGACAGCTTCCAGGCGGTATTTGACTCCAAGAATATGCAGATAATGTATATAACCGATGAGCAGACAGGCTGGAGATACATAGCTGTTGTTCCTACTGTAGAGCTATACGCTGCATCCAATAAAATCGGTGAATTTATATTTATTATTACAGCGGCTTTTATAGTGGTTGGAGTGCTGTTTTCCATTATTGCCACCAGACATATTACAAAGCCAATTAAAAGCATTATTGAAACAACCCGTCAGCTTTCCACAGGAAATCTTACGGTAAAGTCTCCAAGCTATAGCCTTAAGGAGCTGAATGAGTTAGGCAATAACTTTAATTTAATGGTGGATAAGCTTAGAGCTATGATGTCAAATGCCTCAGAGCTTGCCAATACAACAAGCAGGCATTCCGATGTATTACTCAATATATCCCACGATATCAGCCTCAGCTCACATGAGATTACAAGCACCGTTGAAGATATAGCAAAGGGTTCTTCCTCACAAACCTCAGAAACTGTGAACTGTGCGGAAATCTCCAATAACTTTAATTCAAAAATTACGGAGGCAATGAAATCGGTATCTAAAATATTTAACTTAACGGAAACAACTACGGATATAATAGCAGAAAGTGCTGCAGCCGTAGAAAAGTTGACCGAAGCTTCCGACAATAACTCCAAAGCCATGTCCGATGTGGAAAAGACTATTTTCGCCCTTAATAATAACACAAAGGATATATTGAAAATCCTTGATAATATAAAAGCCATTACGGAGCAAACAAATCTTCTTTCCTTGAATGCCTCCATTGAGGCGGCAAGAGCAGGTGAAGCAGGAAGGAGCTTCTCTGTAGTAGCTAACGAAATAAGAAAGCTGGCAGAGCAGTCCCAGGCCGCATCTTTGCAGATCAAACAGATTGTAACAAACGTAAATAACGGAATAAAATCCTCGCTTACTATTGCTCAATCAGCTCAAAATACCTTTGAAGAGGAATCCAGTCAAGTTCGCGTAACCGTAAAGGTATTTGAAACTATAAAAGACAATATAGATAATATCGGTACAGCAATGGAGGAGACGAAAGAACTTATTAGTGTTATAGACGAAGATAAGCATATTTTAAATGAATCAATAAATAATATCGCCGTAATTTCAGAGAAGAACACAGCCTCTACGGAGGAAGTTACAGCGGCAATTCAAAATCAAGCTGCCAGCACCAGTGAAATCTATAATCTTGCCCAGGAATTAACCTCAAACTCCGAGGAGTTAAAGCAAGCCATTAATAAATTCAAATTTTAAAGCAAAGAGAAGCGAATACATTCACTGTTTTCGCTTCTCTTTATTTTAACCGTTAAGCTTTTTTACTCCAATTACAAAGGCCACGCCATCATCACAATTTTGAGCCTTTATGCTTCCCTCATACATGATTACTATTCTTCGCGCTATATCAAGTCCCAGCCCAAAATTACCGCCTTTGTCTTTATTAAAGGTACCGAATATGTTATCTAGCTTATCCTCTGAAATTTTTTCACCGTCATTGTATATTGATATATATACCTTGTCTTTCTCCTCCACCATACTTATATTTATCAAGCTCTTGGCATATCTCAGTTCATTATCCATTATGTTTTCAAACACAACGGACCATTGCTCTTCCTCTCCGGTTACAAACAAATCGGGAATATCTACTTGAAAGGCAATATTTCTGTCATTATACATAAAGCCATCTACTAC
>JAEZDX010000599.1 GCA_023417975.1 Bacillota bacterium | reverse complement strand
AGTCAAAGCAGTAATTCCCAGAGGAAGAGTCTTTGATGGAACAACTATTACTTTTTTCTCACTTATCTCTGCAGCCTGATTTGCCGCCATAACTATATTCTTATTATTAGGAAGCACGAAGATGTTTTCTGCATTTATCTTTTCAACGGCATCCAAAATATCCTGAGTACTTGGATTCATAGTTTGACCGCCTTCTATAACATAGTCAACCCCTAAATCCGTAAAGATATTACTTATACCTTCTCCCATTGCAACTGCAATAAAACCATATTTTTTAACCTCTTCAAAAACGCCATCCACTTCTTGTGTCTGAGCCTCAGCAACTTCTTCTTCATCAACTACCAAGTGTCTATGCTGTTCTCTCATATTTTCAATTTTTATTTTTGACAATTCACCAAATTGAACAGCTTTTGAAAGTACTGCGCCAGGATCGTTTGTATGTACATGCACCTTAACTACATCTTCATAGGCTACAACTATTATTGAATCACCTAACTTCTCTATATAGTCCCTAAGCTCGTTACTATCACCCTTATTGTCTAAAATAATAAACTCTGTACAATATCCAAACTTTATATCTTCCTCGCTAATGCTTTGTGCAGCATTGTTTGCAGTTTGTATATCAGCACTCTCTTTAATCTCAACGGTTACATTCCCTTTTAACGCGTCCCTCATACCGTTAAGAATTACTAGGAATCCCATACCGCCTGCGTCTACAACCTTTGCTTTCTTTAGCACAGGAAGCATATCCGGTGTCTTGTTTAGAATGGCTCGGCTGTGCTCAACAACCTCTTCCATAAGCTTTACTACGTCTTCTTCAGTACTGTTTACAGCACTCTCACCGCTGGCACGAACTACTGTCAAAATTGTTCCTTCTGTAGGTCGCATTACTGCCTTATATGCACTTCTTGAACCTTCCATTAAGCTTTCTGCAAACTCTTTTGCATCAACTTCAAGTTTACCTTCCAGTCCTTTTGCAATACAACGCAGGATCTGAGACAAGATAACTCCTGAATTTCCTCTTGCACCCATCAAAGCACCTTTAGCCAAGGTCTTTGCAATTGTTCCAACTGTTTCCTGTTTAAGATTTTTTATTTCTTCCACAGCAGCTTTAAATGTCATAGACATATTTGTGCCAGTATCTCCATCCGGTACAGGGAAAACATTGAGTGAGTTAACAAATTCCTTCTGTTCCTCTAGTGTATTGCTGGCGTTTATCATCATATTATAAAAAGTTTCACCATTAATTTTTAACATGCTCATTTATGTCTTCCCCCTTAGACTCTAACACCTTGTACATTCACTGTAATAGTCCCAATTTTAATTCCTAAAAAATTTTCTACATTATACTTTATTTTCTGGATAATATTATTTGCAATTACTGAAATTTTAGTACCATACTCAACGACTACATAAAGTTCAACAGAAAGTTCATTGTTCTTATAATGTATTTTAACTCCTTTACTAAGATTGCCGCCTTTGATTAATTCCCAAAATCCATCTGAAGCATTTTTAGAAGCCATTCCGACAACACCGTAACACTCCATGGTGGATAAACCAACAATATTGGCAATTACTTCTTCAGAATAACTTACCAAACCATTTTCGTTAGTTATATTTATCATGATTATTCCTCCTTGATTACTTCCATATAGATTATTTTATATTAATTGAGCCATTTATTCAAGAAAATAATGCGAATTGCTCCTTTTACTACTATTAATTTTATATTTCTCTTGCATAAATTATACATTGTGTGCTAAAATAAGTGTGTTTGAATTGAGAGTAAATGTCTTGATGTTACATAAGGAGGTGTTTTCAATGTCAAGAAAATGTGAAGTTTGCAATAAGGGTGTTGTCTTCGGTGTTCAGTACAGTCATTCACACCGTCAATCAAAGAGAACATGGACTCCGAATATTAGAAGAGTTAAAGCAATAGTTAATGGAACTCCAAAAACTATACATGTTTGCACAAGATGCTTACGTTCCGGTAAGGTGCAGCGTGCAGTTTAAAAATAAAAAAATGCAGTTGTAGAAATACAATTGCATTTTTTTATTTTATGTTACCTTCTAATAAAAAATTTTAAAATAGAGGAAAGAAATTTAGGCAGTTTAATGGCGATTATTTTCATATATCCCCCTCAATAAATTGCTAATGATGGTTGTGATTCATTACCTGCCATCCCCAATAAATGAGAGCTATGCCTACGACTCCAAACCAACCCCACATAGGAATAACAACAGTAATAAACATTCCAATGCCTATGCATGTAACTATAAGGCCAAATCTTTTATTAATCCATCTGCTGAACTTACGCAAGTGCGTCACACCTCATCATTATTTCATTATCTATTATATTAATAATTGT
The DNA here is from genome assembly GCA_023417975.1 of Bacillota bacterium. Classification (GTDB taxonomy): domain Bacteria; phylum Bacillota; class Clostridia; order Clostridiales; family Clostridiaceae; genus JAEZDX01. The sequence continues at coordinate 10,620 of JAEZDX010000599.1, read as the reverse complement.
TGTTTTTGTTACAAAAAAATAAAAATGTTCCAACTTTTTATTTGGAACATCACTTGCATTAGTCCATGCTGTAAAATATCAATAAAGTCCCGGAATTAAACGTTATGTTCACAGTTTCACCGCAAAATTCATTTGAAATGGTTATGTTATCCCAAGGAGCTAACCTATAATCATATAAAGGATATTTTGCTCCTCTAATATTTACATTTTCCACCACACCGGCAAATGCCATAAGTGAAAAATATCCGGTATTAAAACCATCTAGCTTAATATCATTATTGGTCATAAAAATAGTATTTTTCTCATCTTTAATTACAGCCTTTTTCCCTCTTTCCAAGCATTGATACAAAAGGCCTATATTGGCCAACGTATGATCAAGTCTGGTACCGGTGGCAGCTAAAATAACTATTTCTTCCACATTCAGCTCCTGACATTTATTTATTGCAGCTTGAGTATCTGTAAAATCCTTTTCCGGGGGAAACTTTACCAGCTGTTTGTATGAATGAGTAATCTTATTTAAAACTCCAATGTCCACGGAATCAAAATCTCCCAACACTATATTGGGTTCTATATTGTATTCATATAGATATTCTATTCCCTTATCTACACCTATAACATAGCTGCTTTCTGCAGCCTCTTTCAACGCCAGCTCTTTTGATGGTTTTGTACCACCGGACATAATAAGTGCTTTCATTAAATACATCTCCACAAATTAATCATATAATCTAATCTTCATTATCTCATCAAGTATGCTTAAATAACTATTATATCTTACTTCATTTATTAGTCCCTTTGCTACCGCATCCTTTACCGAGCAGTTTGGTTCTTTAAAATGCAGGCATCCTTTGAATTTACAGCCATATTTGTAATCTTCAAACTCCGGAAAAAGGTGCTGAAGCTCTTGCTTTGTAATATCCTTAATATCCAAGGAAGAGAATCCAGGTGTATCCACTATAAAACCATTTTCTACACCAATGAGCTCACTATGCCTTGTAGTATGCTTTCCTCTGCTGCTCTTTTGACTTATTTCACCTGTCTGCATAACTTCACTGCCGCACAGTTTATTTATAAGTGTAGATTTACCTGCTCCCGAAGGTCCACATACTACAGTTACATTATTCTTAAGGTGCGCACTTATATCATCCAATCCATCACCTTTTTTTGCACCGATATAATGATACTCATAACCGGTACTTCTAAAGTAGCTATCAATATAATTGTGTTCCTCTTCACTGGCTAAATCCTTTTTATTAATACAGACAAGAATTTTTAAATCATTCATTTCACAAAGTACTAAAAATCGATTCAGTAATTCAAAATTAATATCCGGATTTTTCACAGCAAAAACAACAAAGGCTTGAGTGACATTGGCAACATTAGGCCGTGATAGCTCAGAGCTTCTCGGCAGTATTTTATCTATTACACCTTTGTTATTTTTAACCGTAATTTCAACCTTATCTCCTACTAGAGGGGTAAGTTCATTAAATCTGAACTTACCCCTTGCCTTACATTCTATAACATCTTCTTCAACTTTTACATAGTAAAATCCTGCAATGCCTTTAATGATAGTTCCTATCATATTTCCTCCTTAAAGTACTGCTTTTATCAAAGCTCAAGTACTTCATATAGCTGTAATTTATTAAGGTGTAGGTGTTTTTGGTGTCTCTAGCGTAAGTGTTATGGTGGTTACTTGCTTTATAACAGTATTTGTGACTGAATTCGGATCCTGTAGAGTAACTTTTAAATCTTTATTGTCATCTGTCAGTGCAGGCGCCACTAGCTTAATTGCCCCACTTTTCACTGCGGGATCAGCCAAAGCCTGACTTAGTGTCTTTCCAACAAAATTTGGAACCTTAACATCATCATAATAAGTTACATTAACAGCTGAATCCTGCTGAAGAGGCGCATTTTCCTGTACACCTTGGGAAGCTATCTTTCCGGCTTTGGAAAGATCATAATTCTCAACTTTATCAGTAGCTCCAATTTTTAATTTTACTGCTGTAAGTTTATCCTTAGCTTCATCAATAGTCAAACCTACAAGCTTAGGTACGTTAGCAATTACAATTTTCTTTCCTAAGCTAACTACTACTGTAATCTTAGTTCCTTTGTCTGCCTCTGCATCAGGCTCAGGTGTCTGTCTTATGATTGAATTTTCCGGAACGGTATCATTATACTCATTGCTGCCCGTTACCAATTCAAATCCTGTACTTGCCAACAATGCTTTTGCTTGCTCTACAGTCATTCCGGCAAGCGGCGGTACGGTATCCTTTCCTGGTCCTTTACTTAATCTTACTCTTACTTCCTTATTGGCAGGAAGCTTTGTTCCGGCATCTGGGAAAGTAGCAACCACAGATCCGGCAGGTATCTTATCATCCGAAACTTCATCGCTTTTCAAATATTTTAATCCGCTTTCTTCAATCTTTTTCTTTGCATCAGCCTCAGTATATCCTATAACATTAGGAACTTCCTTATCCGCAGTAACCACAGTTTGATTCGGGTTAGTATTAGGCTTATTTCCTCCCTTGAAGGCACCACCTAATGCCAATGCAGTCACGGCGCCAAGCACAAGTATTAAAACTCCGATTAAGACGCCTATAAGTATCTTTTTGGTCTTATTATTCATCTTGTCTTCTTTATACTCATCTTCATCATCTTTTGAAGTCTGGTTCGAAACATTTACCGCGTTCATTACTTTTGTATAGTCTTTTTCTGCTGCAGAAGGTACAATCTCATAATTTAAATCCTTTTGAATTCTCATAAGATCGTTAAGCATTTCTCTTACTGTTTGATATCTGCTGTTTGGATCTTTTTCAATAGACTTTAGAATAAGTCTGTTTAGGCTCTCAGGTATACTCATATTTATCTGTCTTGGTGGTACAGGATTATCCTGTATGTGCTTTATAGCAATTGTAACCGGGCTTTCAGCATCAAAGGGTACTTTTCCTGTTACCATTTCGTAAAGTACAATACCCAATGAATAAATGTCCGCCCTTCCATCAACAAATGAACCTTTAGCCTGCTCCGGAGAAAAATAATGAGCGGAGCCTATAACCTTGTTGGAATTGGTTATTGTTACTGAACTGGAAGCTTTAGCTATACCAAAGTCAGTTACTTTAACAACCCCATCTTCCGTAAGCAAAATATTTTGAGGCTTTACATCCCTATGAATGATATTGTTTCTATGGGCACAGTCCAAAGCTTTTGCAATCTGAATACCTATATCAATAGCTCTCTCATAGCTTAATCTTACATTTTCAATTATTACATCCTTTAAAGTCTTTCCTTTTACATATTCCATAACTATGTAATGTATATCGCCTTGAGTTCCAACGTCAAATATATTTATAATATTTGTATCGGAAAGATTAGCTACAGCTGTAGCCTCCCTTTTAAATTTCTCAACCACTGCTTCGTCATTTGAATATTCCCTTTTTAGTATCTTTACTGCATCATACCTGTTAAGCTTATGGCACTTAGCTTTATAAACTACAGACATGCCGCCTTCACCTATTTTTTCAAGCAGCTCATACCTGTTATTTAATATGGTACCTATCATTGCTACACTCCCCTTCTATAACCATTACCGTTATATTGTCTCGGCCGCCCCTTGATTTCGCCAAACCTATCAATTCGCGACAAGCCTCTGAATTACTTTCACTTTTTAGTACATACTCAAGAATTTCATCATGGTGAACTTCATTGGTGAGACCGTCAGTACATAAAATGACTTTTTCAAGCCCATTACTTTGCAATTCAAAGGTATCTACCTCAACTTCCTCACCTGTACCTAAAGCTCTTGTAATTATGTTTTTATTCGGATGCCTTCTAGCTTCAGCTTCTGTAATACTTCCCTCATCTACCAGTTCCTGCACTAAAGAATGATCTTTAGTAACCTTAAGCAACTGTCCACAACTTACTATATAGCAGCTTGAATCACCCACATTGGCAACTATATGCTGATCTTTCCTAGACATATAGACAGTAATAGTTGTCCCCATTCCTTTTAGACTATCATTTTGTACAGACCTGTCAAAAATCGACTTATTCGCATGCATAATGGAGTTTTTAATCAGTTCGCTTAAGCTTTCCTGCTCTTCGTGCTCTCTGACATATTCAATAACTTTCTCTGCCGCCAAGGCACTAGCTATTTCTCCTGCATTGTGTCCTCCCATTCCGTCGGCAATTATGTACACACCAATCAGTTCATCCTCGTAATATGATAAATAGTCCTCGTTTAATTGTCTTACATTCCCCACATCCGATAAAGCTCCGAGCATAAACTCACCCCTTCCTTATCCATAAACTTCATATATATAAATATAAATGCCTTAAATGCTGTAAATCAGCAGTTAGAGCAAGTATAAATTATAACTAATGTTTTGAACTTTCAATGTAACTCTTTCTCAATTGTCCGCAGGCAGCATTAATATCTGCTCCGAGTTCTCTTCTTACAGTTGCCTCTACACCTGAATTATCCAATACTTCCTTAAAGGCTCTAACGCTTTCGCCGGAAGACTTCTTTAATGCACTTTCCTTTACCTCATTCATAGGAATAAGATTTACATGGCTAAGCGTTCCTTTTACCATTCTTGCTAACTCATACGCATTTTCTTTACTGTCATTTTCTCCATGAATAAGAGCATATTCAAAGGTGATTCTTCTTCCTGTCATATTTATATAATATTTACAAGCTTCCATAATGTCAATAATTGAATATTTATTGGCTATAGGCATTATATTTTTTCTTGCTATATCATTAGTGCTGTGCAGTGAAATAGCAAGTGTGATTTGAAGCTTTTTGTTGGCAAGATCGTATATCTTTGGTACTATTCCACAGGTAGATAACGTTATATGCCTCTGCCCTATATTTAGTCCATTCTCAAAATTCACAAGTTCAAGGAACTTTAATATATTGTCGTAGTTATCTAGAGGCTCACCGCTTCCCATGATTACTATATTGGAGATTCTTTCAGTAATATATGCATTTCCTGCAATTACCTCCGACAAAATTTCACCGGCGCTTAAATTCCTTACCATACCATTTAAAGTTGAAGCACAGAATTTACACCCCATTCTGCAGCCCACCTGGGAAGAAATGCATATAGTATTTCCATGCTTATATTTCATAATTACAGCTTCGATAATATTTCCGTCTCTAAATTTATAAAGTAACTTTATAGTTCCGTCAATTTTCGATGTATATGCTTCCACAATTTGCGGAATATCAATATAAAAATGAGAAACCAGCTTAGCTTTAAGTCCGGTTGTTAGATTTCCCATAGAGTTGAAGTCATATATTCCATTGTAAATCCAATCAAAAACCTGCTTTGCCCTAAACTTTTTTTCACCGTTTTGCTCCATCCAATTTCCCAATTCAGCTAAATTCAAATCCAATAAATTAACCATATTTGATACTCCTACTATTTTTTTATTAGCTTTGCAATGAAAAAGCCATCCATATCTTTATCCGGCAGTATAGTGAGCATGCCCTCATTGGTATATTTAAAATTATCTCTGTTACCGAAAAAAAGTTTATCTATTTCAAAATCATTATTTTCTTTTATAAAACTATGAATTCTTTCCTCATTTTCTTCTCTATTCAAAGTACAAGTTGCATAAACAAGTATTCCACCTTTTTTTAAATAAAGAGAGGCATTTTTTAATATTTTATTCTGTATGGAATAAAGCTCTTCTATTTCTTTTCTTGATTTAAACCACTTTATCTCAGGCTTTTTTCTTATTATTCCAAGTCCGGAGCATGGAGCATCCACTAAAACTCTGTCAAAGGCTTCAATAAACTCATTATTAATAACAGCGGCGTCCATAACCTTAGCCGAAATATTTTCAATTCCAAGTCTTTCTGCATTAGCTTTAATCAGTTTAATTTTATGTTCATAAAGGTCAACTGAAGTTACAGTACCTTTACCTCCCATTAATTCAGCAATATGTGTACTTTTTCCCCCGGGTGCAGCGCAAATATCCAGCACTTTAAAATTATCCTCTACATCAAGAGCCATGGATGCCAGCATGGCACTCTCATCCTGAACAGTGAAATACCCTTCTTTAAAAAGAGGATTATTTTCTATGCTGCTTCCCTTTATTATTTTTATGCTTTCAGGACATACCTTCCCCTCTTCTACATTATAATTAAGCTTCTCAAACCTATCAAAAACATCGTCATAATTGGATTTTAATGTATTTATACGAATGGTTACAGGGGGAATAGAATTTAATCCCATTAATATTTTTTCTGTAGTCCCTTCTCCATATTGATTAAGAAACAGCTTTACCATCCAACTTTCAAAGGAGTACTTATAACATAATTCATTAATAAAGCCCTTCTTAGTGTTGAAATTACTATCTTTTTTCCTTAAATAATTTCTTAACACTCCATTTACAAACTTACTTGCACCAATAGAAATTTTTTTTGCAAGATTTACTCCTTCATTGACTATGGCATATTCCGGTACTTTATCAAGATATCTAAATTGGTATATAGATATTCTCAATATATTAACTACATTTTTATCAAGTTTATCCAATGGATCCCTCACCATACTGGAAAGTATAGTGTCTATTGTATATTTATATTTGAGTGTACCGTACACTATTTCCGTTATCAGTGCTTTATCCTGCTCTTTTACCTGGTACTTATTCAGCTGATTTCTCAAAGCTATATTGGAATACGCACCCTCATCCAGTATTTGCTTTAAAGTATCTGCTGCAATTTGCCTGCTATTCATCAATGTTACCTCATCTTTTCCATTTTCTTCTACAGTGTCTAAAAAATTTGCTTACACCAAAACCGTGCCTGTCTCTATTATATTTCCATTTATATACTGTTCTACAGTCATCCTCTTAGAATTGGCGAATTGAACTTCATTTATCAATATATAATTGTCCTGTGCTGCAACTAAAATTCCTTCTCTTCCAACTGTCGTAATAGTACCTGGCTGCTCGCCTTTTGTACTTCCTTTTACTGATGACTTAAATACCTTCATAACTTCACCTTTATAACTTGTATGAGCTATAGGCCATGGATTTAATCCCCTTATCAGATTATGGATTGATACTGCCTCATTATTCCAATCAATTCTTGCCATTTCTTTGTTGAGCATAGAAGCATAACAACTCTCACTATGTGCTTGCTTTGTTGGAGTTATCAATTTATTTGATACTTTATTAATAGTTTCAATCATTAATGCTGAACCATCTTCCATATGAAGGTCATGTAATTCACCGGCAGTCATACTATCCGTGATTTCTATGTTACTCTGTAGAAGCATATCACCTGTATCCAAGCCAATATCCATAAGCATTGTTGTATTACCTGAAACTTTCTCTCCATTTATAATACACCAATTTATAGGTGCTGCTCCTCTGTACTTAGGTAATAATGACGCATGTAAATTAATACAACCAAACTTAGGTATATCCAATACTTCCTTCGGCAATATTTGTCCAAAGGCTACTACAATTATAAAATCAGGAGCAAGCTGTTTAAGCTTTTCAATGCATTCTATATCGTTTCTTAACTTAACTGGCTGATATATATCCAAGCCATGCTTTAGAGCTTCTTCCTTTACTTCACTATAGCCCATTTTTTTGCCTCTGCCCTTTGGTTTATCTGGCTGAGTTAACACAGCACATACATCAAAGTTTTCTATGCAAGCCTTTAGTGTTGGCACCGCAAACTCAGGCGTCCCCATAAAAACAATCTTCATACTATTTTTCCTCACTTTTTACTAATTTATCAATGAATAATATACCGTCAAGATGATCAGTCTCGTGACATATAGCTCTTGCAAAAAAGTCTTCCGCCTCAATTTCAAACTGCTCACCATTTTCATTTAGAGCTCTTACTTTAATCTTTTCCGGTCTTTCCACCTGCCCTTGTTTTCCCGGAAGACTCAAGCAGCCTTCTACATCAATACAACTGCCACTCTTTTCAATTATTTCAGGGTTTATAAACACATGAATTCCTTCACCTACATCAACTACAGCAACCCTTTTCAAAATTCCCACCTGCGGTGCAGCTAGACCAACTCCATTAGCTTCGTACATAGTTTCTATCATATCTTTTACCAAGGTCCGTATTCTATCATTGACTTCCTCAACAACTCTACTTTTTTTCCTCAATATCTCATCATTGTCTTTTCTTATATTTCTCAGCGCCATAATTTACCTCCTTATATGTTTCAAGCTCTATATCAAATTGCTTGGATTCACATCCAAATTCAATTTCACTTCACTATATACGCTTTTTAAGGCTTCATACACAAGCTCCTTTATTTTTGAGGCTGTTTCATAATCAAAAGCACCCTTTACAATTATCTGCCATCTATACATATCTTTAATTTTTGAGATTGCACAAGGACAGGGCCCTAAAATATCTATTTCTTCTTTTTCACCAAAAGCAAATTTAATTACTTCTCCTAATTGCTTTATAGTTCTAATTAACAGGTTTTCGTCTGCACAGCTTAAATTAATATTTATAATTTCACTGAAAGGTGGATAATTCATATTCTTTCTTATTTTAATTTCCTTATCATAAAAATCATAATAATCATTTTTTAGCGAGCATTGAATACTATAGTGCTCCGGTGTATAAGTTTGGATTATAACTTTACCGCCTTTACTACTTCTTCCCGCTCTGCCGGCTACTTGTGTCAGAAGCTGAAAAGTTCTCTCCGAAGCCTTGTAATCCGGAAGATTCAAGGTTAAATCGGCAGCCAGTACTCCAACTAGTGTTACATTAGGAAAATCCAGACCTTTTGCTATCATCTGAGTACCTATAAGCACTTGTGCTTTACCTGACTTAAAGCTTTCATAAATATCTATATATGAGTTTTTCCTTCTTGTAGTATCCATATCCATTCTCAGAGTTTTAACAGATGGAAAGTATCTTTTTACTTCCTCTTCAACCTTTTCAGTGCCAGTTCCGAAGTACTTTAAATACTGACTACCGCACTGCGGGCATTTCTTATGAACGGGCTGCCTATAGCCACAGTAATGACAATGCATCAGATTGTCCTCTCTATGGTAGGTTAGAGTAATATCGCACTGTTTGCACTTATATACAAAACCACATTTTCTACAGGAAACAAAAGTTGAGAATCCTCTTCTGTTTAAAAACAATATTATCTGTTCGCCTTTTTTTAAGCTCTGCTCCATTGCATTATACAGCTTCGCGCTGAAGATTGACCTATTATTGTTTATAAGTTCTTCTCTCATATCAACGAGTTCCATGTCCGGAAGTTTTGCATTATCTGCGCGATTTTTTATTTCAATCAAATTTACTTCCCGACTTTTACTTCTATAGTATATATCAACAGAAGGCGTAGCAGTACCAAATACAAGCTTACAGTTATTTAACACCGTCATATATTCTGCTATCTCTCTTGCATCATATTTGGGATTGCTCTCAGATTTATAACTGCCTTCATGCTCTTCATCCATAATAATTAGTCCAAGATTACTAAAGGGCAAAAATAATGCAGATCTAGCACCAATTGCAATTTTAGTTTTACTATTTTTTATACGCATCCATTCATCAAATCGTTCACCATCAGACATTTTACTATGAAACACACTGATATCTCTTCCGAACCTGCCCTTAAATCTCTCCACCATCTGCGGTGTTAAAGAAATTTCCGGTACCAAAACTATACTGTCTTTTCCCCTGCTAAGCATGTTTTCAACAAGATGAAGATATATTTCTGTTTTTCCGCTTCCTGTAACCCCATGAATCAAGTATTTATCTTCTTCACAGTTTAGAATTTTATTCAAGGCTTCATTTTGTTCTTCATTTAATATCTTTGAAGTATAGTTTTCATATTCTTTATTATCGACTCTGTTTACTATAATTTCATCATTAGTCAATATTCCATGCTTTATCATAGTGTTAATGGAGCTTAAGGAAAAATTAAACTTTTTACTCAGTAGAGTTTTATTATATACTCCATTTTCATCTTTAACTCTTTCATAAATATCAATATATGGAGATTTTGCCAACTTTTCCGAGAGAGGGGTTTTGACATAAAGTACGTTTTCAACTTTGTTTGTAACTCCTTTTGTTATTCCTGTTGGAATGAGAAGCCTTATAGCATCGATGTAAGTGCATAAATATCTTCTTTTCATAAAATCTATAAGCTTTAAACCGTTAATATCAAAAAGCGGAAATTCATCACAAACCCTTTTTATAGATTTTACATAACTCATATCTACCTGAGATGCATCACTTAATGACATTATAAAGCCATCAATCAGCTTATCTCCTCGTCCGAATGGAACTTTAACTCTGCACCCAATTCCAACAGTGTCAGCAAGGTCTTCAGGTATTTCATACGTGAAGACTCTATCCACCATGATAGAATCATTGTTTACGACAACTCCGGCAAATTTATACACTATTCTCACCACCTTAGGCTGCTTTTATTACACAAAGTAAAAAAGCGCACTAGCGCCTTTTTCCGATAGTATTAAAAATTTCTCTTGCTACCTCTCTCTTGCTCATCTTATCTAAAGAAACCATCTCACCGTCTCTTGAAATGATATTCACCCTGTTATAATCAGAACTAAAACCAGTATCTTTTGACATTATATCATTAGCTACTATAT
>JAEZDX010000584.1 GCA_023417975.1 Bacillota bacterium | reverse complement strand
CCCGGACTTCAGAATATAAAGACCTTACAGAGCCAATTCCCAAGCCCGCATATTTACCATTCTCATCAAATTTAGGAAGGCTTCCCTGACCGTCAGAACTAAACTGTATGTTTTCAATATTAATTCCATTATCAAGAAGAAGCTTCAGTGCATCACTGGCCTTCACCTCATTTACTTCCAAGTGCTTTGGGTCGCTGCTTGTAGTAATATCCACAATGCCACCGAGTTTTGAATATTCCACACCCATATGGAGTAAATCCTTTGATCGGTTTATGTGAGTTGGAAGTACCTGCTGAGGCGGTATATCTGTTTCTCTGAGCATTCTCATAAGATAACTCAGTCCGTCTTTTCCGTTCCCTATGTGAACATTCACTATTCCTGATTTACCTGCTATAAGTCCTCCAACTCTGGCTTTAGCCACTACCCTTAAAAACTCTTCATATGTAGGTTGTGAGGACCTATGGTCCGCTAAAGCTACCTCACCTATTCCAATTACCTTTTCAATGAGCATAATATCTTCATCCGGTTCACCAATAATTGATTTCACAGGTATTTGATAGGATCCCGTAAAAATATAACTTGTTATGCCTTCCTCTTCCAAAGCATAAGCCTTAGCAAGCAGAGTTCTCATATTTCTGCAGGTTCCATCTGTACCTAAACATCCAACTACCGTAGTAATGCCGGCAGAAATCAATTGAGAAAGCTGTATTTCAGGAGTTCTGGTGCTAAATCCTCCTTCTCCCCCGCCTCCAATTATGTGGACATGTGAATCAATGAATCCGGGAAAAAGTACTTTCCCCTCTGCATCAATAACCTCTATACGCGGAAAGCCTTCCGGTATATTTAAATTGTCATATACTCCCTCAATATTATCTCCTGCAATTACAACAAATTTTTTCCCTAAATACTCAGGAGCATATATTTCTGCATTTTTTATTATTATCAAAGTAATCACCCCTGTAATATTATCTGCTTAATTATATAGATAATGCAAAGCACTGAAAAATAGATTTCAACGTTTATCTCACTTCAACAATGAATCAACTACTGAATTATTATATATGGAGTCCTTATAATTTTTTCTAATTTCCTCGGCATATGCCTTTGCCTTACCGGAATCACTGTCCTTGTACATCATTAGGAGACTGTATAGAATTGTGCTGTTATAATTATTTTTATATACTTCATCATATCTTGAATCTAAATACTGATTATAATATTCCAAAGCTTTATTTGTGTCCTTCATAGCTTCGTAGCAAGCCCCCATCATGAAGATCACATTGGAATAAAGGTAAGAGCTTCCACCATATTTTCTTGCATTTTCATAGCTCGTTAATGCCTCAGTGTATCGTTTTTCCGTATGCAGCTTTCTTGCAGTGTCATAAAAGAACGCTACGCCTTCACTCTTTAATGCAGCTTCCGCTCTATAGTAAGTTTCCTTTTCTCCCTCTTGCAAGCTCTCAGGTTTAACTTCCCCCATAAGTTTTACCAAAGCATTGTAGTCCTTATTATTAACTGCAGTATCAATTTCTGTCTTGGGAAAAGTTTTATTCTCTCCCTCCGAGCTTTTTTGCGGAGTATTGCTTGCTTCAGCTTTGTCATTATTCTTTTCAGGAACGGGAGTTTCCTTTACATTAGGTGCTTTATTGCTATCCTGTATATTTGCTTTCTGCTGCTTTTTAACTCCTCTAAAATCAGCCATATACCAAGAAACTGCTGCCACTAGTAATATTGCCGTAAACATGAAGGCAGCCCTTTTATTCGATTGCTTTTCTATAACCTTATACTCCAATAAAAGCTTTCTATTATCCATGGCACTCTTGTCATGCTTATCGATAGACAAAACTTTTTCTATAGCTGCTTTTGCCTGCACATAGTTTCCTAGATGAATATAAACCGTAGTGAGTGCATTATATACATTTATGGCATTAAAATCACTCTTTGTGCATTCCTTTAGCAATACTAGAGCTTCTTTAAATTCCATTGTTTCAATGTACCTTAGGGCTTTTTGAAATAACGGTAACCTTCCCTCATCCTCTATAAGATTCTCCAAGTACTTTTTTGATACTTGATCTCTATTGTGATCTTTATTAAGCTTCCATAAGCTTTTAGCTTCTTCCATATCTCCATTAAGATACAGCAGCAGCCCTTTAAGATTTAACGCTGCTGTATTATTCAAACTTAAAGAAATGCTTTTTTCACAAAAATCCAACGCCTTATACAATTCTCCGTCATTATATAAATTTACTGCCTTTTTATATAGCTTACTACTTCTATCCATTCTATCACCAATACTTCATTATATAATTACAAAGGACAAGCCTTGTTTATTTAATAATAACCTTCCTACTAAAAAAAATAAAGAGGCTTTTAGCCTCTTACGTATAGATATGTGTAACCTGTTAAGTTTTTAATTATCAATTTTGCGGAAGTCTTGTTATAGATGTTATTATCCAGTTATCCTGCTCATCTTTCTGAAGCTTAAATGCCAAATAATTAACCCCGTTTTTGTAAGCAGCTGTCTCCGGTTTTATGGCTATATCCGCTTCTACAAAATAAGTTTCATTACTATCAACATCCGAAGGCTTTGTCATATCAATGACCCTAAGTATACCTGCCTTGCCGATTCCCAATAATTCATTGAGCTTTTGATAATCGGATTTGATAAATTCACTACCTAAAATATCCTTTAACGCTTTGGAATCTTTGTTGTTTATGCCATCAGCAAATGACGTCTTTACTACATTAAGAGCTTTATCCTGTACAATAGCTCCCTTAACCTCTCCTGTAGCATTGTTTAATTTCTTATCATTATAGGCTGAATATAATTCATTGAAATATATAGTAGTATTCGTATCTCTAAGTACATTGTGAGAATCATCAAACTCTTTTACCGCTAAATCCAAGCTATCTCCATTTCTCACAGCACTTACAACTTCTTGATTATTGTTCTGAGAATGTGCAGGATATATATTTAAAGCTTTTCCGGTATTTATGTTAACTAAAAACAAATCTCCTCCATAAGTGGCATGCCCTCGGGCATTACCTAATATTACAAGTATATCATCATTGTCATACCAGTCAACAAATAAAGGAGAAACCTGATTTTTCTCATTATTTTCCACACTTAGCTTCCACGCGCTCAAATCCTTCTGTCTTTGGAAAACAATATCTGCTATCTCGTCATCAATTGCAGCAGGTCCTCTTCCATAAAGCGAAACCTTAGTATTCTTATCAGGAGAATCCTTAGGAGCCGTACTTAACTTTTCATCAGGCATTTTATCCAACATAATCAAGTTAAACTTAGGAACAGCTATTTTATTCCTTAGCAAGTCTGCAAAAGCCGAAGGCGCAACACTTGATAACGGAATTTGAAACTGAGTGGTACTTTCAGACGCCGCTATCTTACTTTCTCCGCCATTTCCGTCTTCATTGATATTTTCATTATTACTTATTGTATAGCCGTTTGACTTTGAGTCAGCCTTATTCATTTGGGAAGCCTTATTCATGCGCGGTGTTATTACAAGCGGAATTGCCGCAATAACAAACACTAGGACAGCAGCTGCCGATGCAAGCTGAATTCTATGCTTTCTCATACCGAATTTTACTTTTTTCAATGGACTCTTACCGTATCTATATTTATCTATTTCTTTAATTATTTCCACTCTGGAACTGTTAAACTTTGTTTCATCAATGCGAAGAGCTTCTGAAAACAAACTATCAAATTCCAATTCCTCATTATATGCTATCTTACAATTCTCACAAGACTCCATATGCTTTTCCATAGCTTTCTTCATATCGTGAAGAAGAACTTCGTCCGCATATTCCGGAAGTTTTTTCATAAACGTCCTGCAGTTCATACCTTCCACCTCTTTTCCTTTACATTTGAGTACTCTTTAAATCGGTCACGCAGTTTATAATATCTTCTTTTAACTGCTGATTCGCTCATATTAAGTATCTCGCCGATATCATAGAAAGTCAGTTCTTGAGTATACCTTAAAAGTATCAACTGCCTGTCAATATCACTTAATTCATTAATAAAAGAGATTACCTTATCTTTCGTCTCATTATATTCTGCCGATTGCTCAGGTGACATCTCTGCACTTGTAAGATCCTTCACATCATCCAAATTGGATTCATATACTCTTTTATACTTTCTTATGTAATCAATACATTTATTCCTGGCTATTTGAAGTATCCAATTGGAAAATTTATAATTTGAGTTATACATATAAAGCTTATTATATACAGTTATAAATACTTCCTGAGCAACATCCTCCGATGCCTCTCTATTTCTGAGCATATTATAAATGAATTTCAGTATTGTCATCTCATACTTATTTACAATTATATTAAAGCTGTCCATATTTCCATTCAGAACGGCCTTTACGAGCCGAATGTCTTCATCCATTTGTAACACCTCTCCCCGGGGTTCTATTCAATAATATATACGGAAGGTTCGAAACAAAAGCCACTCTTAAATTAAAATTCCTTAACATATAACTGCTTAAAGTTAAATAGGATGTTCAAATCCCTTTCCCTGAACCTGTGATGCATCAAGTATAGACATAAAGGCTCCTGCATCCGTTCTTTCCACAATCTGTTTAATTCTCGGTATTTGTGAAGTACCGACAACGCAATATATTACTGTCTTATCCATTTGAGAATATGCCCCCTTACCTCGAATAACTGTGGCGCTTCTCCTTAAATCACGGGTTATTTTTTCTATAATTATCTCTTCCTTAGTAGTAACTATGAATACTAAGTTTTTCTTGTTAAAGCCTTTAATAACTTGATCTATTACAGATGAACTTATATACATAGCAATAAGTGTATATAATCCTTTTTCTATTCCAAAAAAAACAGAACCGATAGATACAATTACTATATTTATTATAAAAGAAAGCTTACCTATATTTATATTGGATCTTTTTCTGAAAATCATAGAAATAATATCGGTACCACCCATAGACCCGTGAAACTTAAATATATTACCGATTGCAAACCCGTTAATTACTCCCGCATAAATTCCGGACAAGATTAAATCATTAGGGTGATATAATTTAGAAATATCTTTTGTAATAATTAGAAAAAATGACTGAGAAACTATTGCTATTATGGTTAAAAGGGTAAATTGCTTATCCAGCTTCAAGTAACTCAGTACAAATAATGGAATGTTTAACAATATAATATAATAGCCGGCATTTATTGAGGTCAGATACTGTAGTATCAATGCTATACCGGAAATTCCTCCGCTTAAGAACCTATTAGGTGTGACAAAAAGATTTAATGAGATTGAAAAGATGAAGCTTGATAATAGTATTATTGCTACGCGCTTTACATATACTATGTTCTTTTCTTTAAATTCTATACTATTCTTTCTTCTGTTTTCCATACTGTATTCCTCCAAACAATTGCAGTAGTATTATCTTTATCCAATAATCGTTTATTATGTATTAAGACAAAAAGAAACAAGGCACACTTTTCAGGGCGCCAACATTTAACGAGCACATAGCTAATGTGTCCATCTATTACTGATTAAGTTTTATTTTTGAAAGTAAAGGATCACCGTCGGCACGTGCAGACAAATTTCCATCAATGGTCACCGCAGCCTTAAGATATTTAGCTGCACTGTTTATATCACCTTTTCTGGCATCAATAACTGCTATGTAATAGTTGCTTAAAGCCTTTATTTCAACTTCACTTTCTGCCTGCAGTGCTTTCTCATAAAATACTCTTGCTTCATCATACTTCCAAAATATATCATAGGCCAACGCCATATTGTATAACGCATACCCATAATCCGGCTTTATAG
>JAEZDX010000582.1 GCA_023417975.1 Bacillota bacterium | reverse complement strand
GCATACTTTATGCGGCTTATGAATATTGTGACCTGCCAAAGGAAAAGTTTAGAATGTATTTTAAATCGCTTCTCATTATGCAAGTAGTATTTGGTTCCATACTTATTATAATGTCTTCCATTATATTTATAAAGGACTCGTCTAGATTTATAGTAGTTATTGGGGTTTGCACTAATATAATTATATTAAACTTATCATCTTTCTGCATACAGACTAATCAAATAACTAAAAGGTTTAAGTACTATACGATCAACACTATAATTTCAAAGATAATATTTGCACTCGGCACAATCATACTAATTATTAACGAAGTGAATAATTGCGTTTTTTTTATCATCCTGACCTTGCTAATAAATACTTTTGTATTAGTTATGCTAATGATTGAAAACAAGCGGGTGATATTTGGCAAAGCTCTAGCTATATTATCAAATATAGCTGAAATAAAAAAACTATTAACTACAGGTTTTCTGGTAATGATTGGTAATTATTTTGTTATATTAATAATCGGTAATGGAAGATTGTTCGTAGAACGTTTTTTTTCAATAGAAAACTTTGCAGTCTTTTCATTTGCAACTTCTTTAACAACAATTGTATTGATAGTTGTAGACTCATTTTCAACTGTAATTTATCCTTATGTAGCGCGTATAGAAAGAAGTAAGTGTAAAGTTTTATTTGAGAGGTTACAGACTCTGTTGGCTATAGTAACCTCCGGAGCTATTTCCATATGTTTTTTTATAAAACCGATTGTCAATCTATTAGTACCTAGGTATAATAGTTCAGTTTCATTGCTTATGTTTCTATTTCCTACTATTGTCATAAGAGCTCAAATAATGATTGTATGTAATAACTTTTTTAAGATTTTAAGAAAGCAGAAGGATTACATAATTAACAATATTATAGCATTTATAATTAACATAGTAATAATTGCATTTATGCTTGTATTTAGTAAAACATTGGAAGGAATAGCGTTAGCTACATGGATTTCTTTTACAATTTGGTTGTTGTTTACAAATATATATTTTAAAAAGCTTATTGGAATCAAGTACAAGAAAACTTTGACATATCAAATCATAACTTGCTCATTATTTATAATATCGAGTATGACAAATTATATTTTTTCGGGAATTTTTCTTTATATAACAATATACGTTGGCTTAACATTTATATTTTTTAAACAAACAATTAGTGAATTTATGAAAACTAAATTGAATTATTTCAGGATATAGAAGAGAAAAATTGGCTAAGCTTAACATTTCGGAGGGAGTGCTATGAGATTATTTGAAAAGATTAGTATGTTATTATTGTTCCTTATATTAATAAACTTTTTTTATTTAAAAACTTATAATTTAAATAAAAGTGTAGGATATATATTGATAATATGTTCAATAGTATTCATTTTTTATTTTAAAAAAATTATTCATATGAGGAGAGGTTACAGCTTTAATTTTATAGTACTGTCCTTCTTAATTATATATTTGGTTGAGGTTATTGCAAGTCTAATAATTAATAAACAAGGGCTAAAGGATGTTATACTTGTAAGTTTCAACAACATTGTTCTTTTGTCGTATTACATCTTTTCATATAATGTAATACGACACAAAAATATTAAAAAATTCGAATTATCAATAATAATTATAACAGCACTCCTTTCAGGACTTTTTATTATTCAATTCTTTTTATATGATAAGGGAGTGATTTTCCTTAATATAACTCCAAATTTACGGTTCGATAGTTTAAGAATAACTGATGCAGCTATTTTTATTAATATTGGACTAATACTTTCATTTAGTAATTTCATTAATTCCTATAATAAATTGAGGTATAGACTTATTTGCCTTATAGCAACTATTTTGAGTTATTTTCATGTAATAGTCATAGAAAAAACAAGAGCTATAGTTGGTATTATAACATTTTGCTTGATTATAATGACAATTTTCAAATATAGGAAAAAAATTATTAAGATTACTATATCGGGACTTGTAATCCTGTCGATTTTGCTTATATTAAGTACTACATCTGTTTTTGTAAATTATGTTAAGTCTTATGATGAGAATGATATTAGTTTTGTGGCTCGGCAGAAATCCACTGTTTACTATACAAGTATCATAAAAGAAAATCCTTTTTTTGCGCTTGGTTTTATCAATCCACATTTAGAGGATACTTCATTTACGTTATTAAGAGGACCAGAAGGAGTATGTTACCGTGATGATGTTGGAATTATCGGTTTTGGAAGCACGTTCGGTATATTGGGAATAGGATGGTACTTAGCTTTGCTTGTTAAGTTTGTTAAGATAATAAAAGAAAATATAAAAAGTCACTTAATTAATAATTATTTGGAACTACTCGGATTATTTGTTTTCATACTGCTAAGTTCGGTGACAATGATAATCATGGATCCTCAAAGAATTATAATGCTTCCTGTCATATTGGCAATATATGATTATACACATCAAATCAATGGGGAAATTAACAAGACAAATGCAAAACCTGCATATGCTACGCTAATAACTTAACTTAAATTAGAAACTTGAATTATGAGAGAGGAGGAGAATGAAACGAAAAAGCTTCTGAAAAGGATCTATGAAAACATAAGATCTATACCTAAAACTATACTTTTTAACTTTAAGTATCTAAAATTCAATCAAGCAATACGGCTGCCATTCAAGATTTCCTATAAGGTCATTTTAAAATCTGTAAAGGGAAAAATTGAATTAAATATTAAGAAATTGAATCGAGGAATTATAAGGATAGGTTTTGGAGATGTGGCTATATTTGATAACAAGAAATCAAAAAGTATATGGAATGTAAATGGCTGTGTAATATTTAATGGTGAATGTAATATTGGTCATGGATCAAAGATTGATGTTGGGAGTAATGCAAGACTGGTTATTGGAGATAAATTCACTATAACGTCAGAATCTACAATAATATGTAAGAAGGAAGTTATAATTGGGGATAACTGTCTTATATCATGGGATGTACTAATAATGGATACAGATTTTCACAAAATATTTGATAGAAAAGGTACAATGCTGAATCCGGATAAAAGTGTAATCATTGGTAATAGAGTATGGATTGGATGTAGAAGTGTATTACTAAAAGGTGCGTTAATTGGAGATGAATGTATAATAGCTGCAAATTCTGTAGTTACAAAAGCATGCCCTGGGAAAAATAAAATATATGGTAGCAATCCTATAATTGAATTAAAGGGAGAAGTTTCATGGGGACTATGAATTATTTTATAATGTTAGAAAGATAGAATTGAATCAATTGCATTGCTTTACCCATAAGTATTGCAAAAATTATATTATAAAGATTTCCGTGTTGATACAACTAATTCGCATAAAAAGGAAAATTGCAGAGAACTTTAACATTCTGCCAAAACTTTACTTGGATTTGCTTTGTTATTGTCATGTTATTTCCTCCCTAATATTTATTTTCACTTTATAAAGATATTTGCCTATGTAAATAAATACACAGTTTAAGGGAAGAGTTTCAGTTTTTTTATAATATTTTATATCAAAGTATAACTTAGTGAAGAGTTTTTAATTATTCAGGAGAGTTATGAAGGCAAAGTAGAGTACAATGATGGTAAAATAATAAACATATAACGAATTTAAAAATAAACCCTATAGTTCATTTTGCGTAAAACATGTTATACTTATAATATCGAATTTAAAAGTGACAGTGAGATTTGTCAATGTCCACTGAAAAGAATAAAAAGTTTAGGTCGGTGTTTTAATAGTTTAATTATTGATTTAAGCAATGTACAATAAATATATAAAAATTTTACTATAGAATTAGAAGGTGTTAATAATGAAGATAAAAAAAGCTGTAATTCCGGCAGCGGGTTTAGGGACTAGAATGCTGCCTCTTACAAAGACACAGCCTAAGGAAATGCTGGCTCTTGCAGATAAGCCTTGTATACAATATATTGTTGAGGAACTGGCGGCATGCGGAGTGGAACAAATACTTATTATTACCGGTCATAAAAAGAGGGCAATAGAAGATCATTTCGATAAGGATGTTGAATTAAACCGTCATCTTTCAGCTTCCGGCCAAAATGAATTGCTTGAAAAGCTGCAATTTGAGAACATGGAGGTTCAGTTCTTTTATACGCGTCAAAGCAGCCCGGCAGGCTTAGGAGATGCAATACGCTTTGCAAAAGATTTTGTAAATGATGAACCATTTATAATTGCACTTGGCGATTCGGTTATACGGTCTTCTGAAGATGAACCTTTATTAGAGAGAATGATTAAGCAATACTCAGAGCATCCTGAGGCCTTTATACTCGGTACAAGAGAGGTACCTTTACAGGAAGTTCAAAAGTATGGCATAGTTAAGCCTAAGGAGGCTATTTCAGGGGGAATAGTTGAAATAGAGGATGTGGTAGAAAAACCTTCACCTGTTAAAGCACCATCAACCTTGGCTTTTGCAGCACGGTACATTTTACCCGCATCAATTTTTGACGCCTTGGACAGAACAAGTCCAGGAAAAGGCGGAGAGATACAGCTTACGGATGGTATACGGCTTCTTTTGAAGGAAGGTACCAGGGGCTATTCTGTATGTTTAACGGAAAAGGAAAAAAGATATGATATAGGAAATATGTATTCTTATTATGAGGCATTTTTTGATTTTGCTCTTCAGGATGAACGTTATGGCTATAAATTAAGACAATATATAATTGATAAATTGAATTTATAGTATTCTATAGATAATAAAAGGGGTGTATGAGATGATTAGAGCTGTCGCAGCAGGAAGAGCGGGTATCATTGGTAATCCTACCGATGGATACGGCGGAACAATGATGGCTTGTTCTTTGAAAAATAAAGCGCAGGTAACAATTGAAGAATGTAATGAGCTTATTTTGGAAAGTAACTTCGGTAAAAAGGTTTTAAACTGGCAAAATGATTTTGAAAATAAGGGAGATTATTTTGACATCTTCCGTGCCATATTGCGTTACTTTAAACTGTATGATCTAAAAGCCAGGATAACAGCTAAAACAGATATTCCGGTACAAGCAGGCCTGGCAGGATCTACAGCAATGCTTTCTGCAGCACTTTCTGCAGTTATGGCATATAGAGACTTAAACGTAAACAGATATGAACTGGCTGAGATAAACAGAACTATAGAGCTCAATTACTTAAAGTGTCAATGCGGCTATCAGGATGCTTATATGACAACCTTTGGTGGGTTAAGCTATATGGATTTTCGGGGTAAGGAATATTACAAGGAACTAAAGGAAGAGCAATATGGAACTATTGAAAATCTTTCCGGATACATAGATACCTTGCCTTTTGTCATAGCACATACAGGTGTGAAACATAATTCCGGCAATTTTCATCGACCACTAAGGGAAAGATGGCTTGAGGGAGATAAAGAGGTTGTAAATGGCTACATCGAGATCATAAATATAGCTCGAGAATGTAAAAAGGCAATGCTGAAGGGTGATTGGCAGCAGCTCTCCTACTTAATGAACAAGAACCATGAGATTCAAGATAAGCTTGCCAATTCAGGGGAACAAAATAGGTATATGATAAAAGCAGCAATGGATAACGGTGCAATGGCTGCAAAGCTTGCAGGGGCAGGCGGTGGAGGAACTATAATCGTTATGACCTTCGAACCGGAAAAAATCAAAAGAGCTTTATCAGAAGAAGGTGCGGAGGAATTCATTGAATTGGATTCTAGTTGGAGGGGTGTATTGGTCCAAGATGATGTAGACGACATTAATAATTTGTACGAGAAAGATATACAGGCTGGCTAAATATTACATTACATCCACGAAAAAGTGTGAATAAATATTAAATGGCAGCAGTAATGCTGCCGGATGACTGAAATCAGTCTAGTAGAAAAACTACTGGACTTTTTTTATGCAATAAAGTTTAACAGTGACTTGCTGATTAAATTTATTCTTTATTAAATGCTATTACTCTTGCCGGTTTACCCTCAGCAATAGCATTATCTGGTAAGTCATCTGTCACAACAGCATTTTCACCAATAGAAACATTACTGCCAACTTTTATTCCTTCAATTTTTTTTGCTCCGGTACTTGCGGGCCCGATAGTGACATCCCGACTTAAAGTTATATTATCACCTAAAACAGAACTTGGATGTATTACAATTCCACCAAAATTTCCTATGTATAAGCCATGACCAATACTTGTTGTATAAGGAATTTTAATACCAAATCTAAATTCATACTGTTTTAATAGTATTCTGCACACTACAAATAAAGGTATATATATAATATGATATTTAGATGTTTTAAGATATTTGCAAAGTCTCATATAAAAACAATACGTAAAGCCTGGTGTGAAAAATAAAATATGCAGAGGATGCTTGTTAAAATTTCTGTGCCTTAGATAATCTGATTTCCAATAATTCATTAACTCTTTAAATGTCATTTTAATGCCTCATTTCTTTTATCCTTAATGTATAAATATATAATACTATAAAATAACAAGGAACAAAACCATTAAATAAATCTTCTTTTCCGTTGAGAAAGCTTATAGGTAATAACAAGAAGCACGGCGGAAATCAAAATGTAGCACAGCTTAACCTTAAGCATTTCTCCAGGTTTATAATCCTAATATTGATAAATTCGAACCACCGGGAATTCTTGGAGCGAGCATAACCCTGCCTCTTTTACCTTCACCGTTTAAATTTGAATAAATTTCATTTTTACTCTTATAGTTTATATCCACTGAAAACTCCTTTGTACTTAGGTCGTTGAGCTTTGGATACCATTCGAGAAGTTCTCCAAGAAACATGGCATTATTTCTTACGAAAAATTCTTCCTTTCCGCCAGACCATGTAGTGTTTATAATACAGGAATAAGCTACCTTAAGCTTTATAAGTTCCCCTTGCTTATATTCCTTAGGAAGGTTAACAATAAAGCTATTGCTTGTCCTGTCGTAATCCGCGTTGCTGAAGAAGGATTCTTGCTGATCTGTGATATATTTCTGTTGTCTATCATCATACTGCCATGCACGGAAAACAGTACCCTTTATATGACAGTACAGTCAGAAGAATACTATATGCCTATGGAGATGCTGCAAAGGAAAAACTGTAGAGAGATACCTGATAGAGTTCATCCATATTTACTCCGGCACAGCAGAGATTCATGCATCTTTATTAGCACGGCATGGATTTGTCTCCTATATCGCAATAGCTCGGACATACCAGAATTGAAACTACACTTATTTATACTCGTGCAGATACGAACAGAAACTCGAGGCAATAGAAAGAGCAATCGGTCCGAGCAGCCCTTTAAAAGGGAAATTTAATAACTAAAACTACCTACAACAATGGAAAAGCTGATTTTGCCAAACAAGAGCAAAAGAAAAACGCTGAAACCGTTAAAGGCTGCAACGTCATTTCTTGCTATTCAGTTTTCGTTTTCGACTTCCGCAATCTCTTTCGTCGTTGCCGTTACAACTCTCAATCCCTTATCGCTCATGCTGTCAAGCAGATTATCAAGCGGCCGCCTTTGCGTGGACTTGTTGTCGGTCTTGTCCGGAAAAAAGAATTGGTTCAGGCGTATGTGGATGATACCTAAAGACGGGAAAAGCCGGAGGACGCAAGGCGAAAACAAAATAAAAAAACAAAAAAAAGTTTGTAAGATTTATCGAAAAGCTCAGTCTTATAGGTGAGGGGGTGAGAAAGTGGCGGAGTTTGAGGAAGGATTAAGTATGAGAAAATCTTTATTTAGATTTGCTGACGCATTAGAACTATGTGCCGCATATATATTTTGCTTCTTTTTAAATTTGCTATTTGATTATGTAAAGACTTTAGATTTAGACTCTTATATTTTAAAAGCTTTTTTGGGGAAATTTATAGACTATCAACCCCTAATTATTTTTTTATTTACATTTATGGTGATAGTTTTTCATTATCAAATGTTATACAGAAAAAAAACAGAAGTTTATTGTAGAATACTTGTAGGGGCTACTATATTCAATATCACTATTCGGTATTCACTAGATTGTCTAATGATATTAGGATTCGTTTACCTGCTATTCACTTTGGTAAATGTTTATTTAAATTTCAGCTTAACCGGCAATCTTTACTTGGTTCTTATTTTTATTACATATACACTAATTAGTGCAGGGCAGGTGCGGAAATATGAAAATTTTTAAGTTTTTTATTACAAAAATTCTTTTAAGAAAACCAATACTTGCTATAGGTATGATCCTATTGCTTTCTATAGCGAATTATACAACTTTTACTGCTGCTCGTTCGATTTTGTCAACTTTTCAAGGGTATCAAGAAATAGAATGTATGAATCAAGAAGGTACTTACATTGCTAACTTAGACCCGGATAGTGATGTTGACATTGAGGTAATTGAAGAAAATGGAACACAAATAGTATATGACTATTTAAATAACAATTTTAATTACGCTTTTTATGTAGATGGATTTATTATATCAGTACCAAACATTGATGATATGGAAATATCATTGATTTATATGAATGAAGAGTATTATAAATTAAATCAATTTCAACTTTCACAAGGGACGGATTTAGATTTTGATTACCAATTTAACGACAAGGAAATACCTGTTTTAATAGGAAAAGGGTTAAGTAAAACATATCCTGTGGGTTCAACGATAAAAATTGAAGAATCTATCCTTGGGCGACTGATAACTCTAAAAGTTCATGGGATTTTAAAACAAAATGCTTATCATTCTAATTATTATGCTCTCAATTCCAAGACATACTACAATTTTTCGATTTTTTTGCCTGTGAATGAGGAATTTATTGATCATGCTAATATTGACCTTCAATTGAATGGCCTCATGGATGTAGCAATTCTTCAAACTACAAAAGAAAAAATAGCGGATTTAAGTAAGGTTATGAAAGATAATCTCGGCTTAAAATTTAATTTTTTTAGTCAAAAGGAAAATTTTGATTTTTTTAATGAGTATTATCTGTCTTCATTAAAAATCATAGCTATAATAACCTTTATTTTACTCGTAATTATAATTTGTCTTTCTATTTGGAATGCATTAGTAAGTGTTCGTTTAATGTTGAAAGACTTTACAATTAATTTATTAGTTGGATTAAGTTATTCAAAGTTAAGAAAAATATTTTATAATTATTTTGGGGTACTGTCCTTTATTAATCTAACAGCTATTTTTACAATCACTGCTTTTAGCAGATATGGATGTTGGTTAAGAAAAGACGCTACATTTGCCACTTACGGGTTCTTTGGTTTAATAGGAATGGACTGGTTGGCTTTATTGGCAGTATTCCTTTTTGATATTATTATAGGAATGATTATTGTCGAAAATATGTTAAGAAAAATCAGAAAAATCCAAATTTCTTTGGGGGTATTACAATGACGAATATTATCTATTTGAATATTAAAGAAAAAGTGTATATGGATAAGAAGACGCAGCTTTCAATCTTGAATAATTTTAAACTTGAAGTTAATGCCGGTGAAAAAATTGCCGTTGTAGGGGAATCCGGAGTAGGGAAAAGTTCTTTGCTCAATATTATCGGGTTGATAGACACAGATTATAATGGTAAATATACTCTTTTGGGTTCGCCAACCGCTAATTTACATGCAAGTAAATTAGCGCAATGGCGAAATCAAATGATTGGTTTTGTCCTTCAAGAGTCAGCGTTAATCAACTCTTTGACGATTGAAGATAATATCAAATTGCCTTTACTTTATGCTGGCTCCGGA
>JAEZDX010000561.1 GCA_023417975.1 Bacillota bacterium | reverse complement strand
TTATATCACTGAAGTTCTATGGTCAATACACATTTATTTCTGTAAATAGTAAAGATTTAATCTTCAGAATTGACAATGGACTATTTCCTATCATCCATTGTCAATTTGAACTTTTTTTCAATATTGGAATTTCTATTGCCACCGTAGTTCCTATACCTGATCTGCTGAATATTTTAACTCCATATTCACTGCCAAATTGCAGTTTTATCCTATCATCAACATTTTTTATGCCATATCCTCTGTTATTGTTTGTCTCAGCAAATAATCCCTGAAGCATTTCTCTTTTTATTCCTACTCCATCATCAATGATTTTAAAAATAATCCTGTCATCATTAAGCTCTGCAGAAACTATTATATTTATTGGATTATCCCTAATATAAAGTCCGTGTTCCAGTACATTTTCAACAAAAGGCTGAAGAATGATTTTTATGGTGTAGTATGGCAATACATTTTCATCTATTTTATAATAAATATTGAAATCTTCTCCCTTTCTTATCTTATACACATCAATATATGCTTTTACCTGGGAAAGTTCATCTGCAATACTTATAACTTCCTTTCCCTTATTCAAGGTCATTCTATAAAATGTAGTCAAAGCTCTTACCATCTTCGTTATACTCTCTGAGTCTTTAATATTTCCCAAACGGTTTATTATAGAAAGTGAATTATATAAAAAATGTGGATTTATCTGAGCCTGCAGAATTTTTAATTGAGCTTCTTTATTATCTATACTAGCTTGATAATTATCCCTTATGAGCGCATTTATTCTCATTATCATTTTATTAAAGGTTTCTGCCAAATATCCTATTTCATCATCGTTATGATCTGACACCTTAACATTAGGGTTTCCTTTATAAAATTCCTTCATTCCATTTGATATTCTAATAATTCTCCTGGAGAAGGAGGAAGACAAAGTTAAAGTTATTACAAATAAAACTGTAATGGCAGCTAAAGAGTAAAATATTAATGTATTTCTTATTTTGCCTGCATTTTGATTTACCATTCTCATAGAAGCAACACTGAGAATCTTCCAACTGGTTAAGTCTTCATTTCCTTGAATCATCACATAATCTTTCAAGAATTTACCTTTATCTGTTTTATCCTTGGATATAAATTCCTCAATATCAGCTTTATATCTTTCATAAAATTCAATCTTACTGGATTCAGTAGACAATAGCTTTCCATCTTTATCAAAAACCAACTGAAATTGTTCATTGCCATTCTGTTTTATCTCATTATAGCCTATTATATCCTTAATTCGTACAGTCATCTTAAGAAGGCCTATCTTTTTCACCGATATATCTGCCAAATTAATTAACGGCCTTAAAAAAGAAATATTATTAAACAGTCCATCATTACCTACCTGCGTCCACGTATATTTGTCCAATTCGCTCTTATATTTCTTGTACCATTTTTGATTGTTTATTTCTTCTTCACTAAATACATTAAATGCCTTTGTGTTTTGACCTAATGTATCTTGATTGACAGAAATTGTGCTTAGTATTCCATCATAATTATTGTTTATGAGCTTTGTATTGAAATTTTCAAATACTATCAAATCCAATACTATGCTTCTGCTTGTAGATTCTACAATAGATGCGAAAACCGGATTTAAATATCTCTTTACAAAGTCGAACTCCGCATAATAATCGTTGTTGGGACGTAGCATAAATCCACGTATTTCAGGGTTAAAATAAATAAAGTCCGAGAGTTTTAAATAACTGTTCAGATTATTGTTAATATTTATTATATACTGCTGTTGAGTATTGTACATAGCATCTACATTCTGATTCTTTACATAAGCAAAGTTTGATCTATATAATACAATACCTATTGTAACAATAGGTATTACAGTAACGAAGAAATATGAAATAGCAAGCTTTGATCTTATCTTTAACTTACTGAATATGTCGGAAATTTTTTTAAGCATTATCCTTACAAATCTCATAGCTAAAACTCCTTAGAATCTTTCTTTATATTCCTTTGGGGTTATATTGTGAATAAGCTTGAACTGATTAATAAATGAAGGAATATTCCTATATCCAACCATATTAGCCACTTCATATATTTTAAGATTAGAATGTCTAAGAACCTCAGCTGCTTTTCTAATCCTAAGTTCAATAAGGTAATCCGCAAACCCTTTTCCAAGTTCCTCTTTAAATATGGCTCCAAGGTAATTAGGAGAATAGTAAAAATGTGCTGCAATGTCTTTTAGCGTTAATTCCTTGGCATAATTATCTTCAATATACTCTGTTACCATATCTACTATTCTTCTATTTTTTTTATCATTTCTATTCTGAAGATATGTTATTACTTGTCTGAAAATACTCCTCATATTTTCTCTTATTTCTTCAATAGTCTCATACTCAAAAAAACTCTCCCATAATATATATCCTTGTCCAAAAACATTATCCGTGGAATCATTTAAATCCAATAATACATTCTCCATTCCGCTTAAAATATTTATACAACAGTTTAATATATATTTCTTATTGTCTATACCTGAAGCCATAAGATTCTCAAAAAACCTATTTATTAAGTATTCAACTTTGCTGCCGTCTGAATTTTTCAATGCCGCCACAAGCTGATTAGTCACCTTTTGGGTATCAATAGTTTCCTGCCTCGGATTGTTCCTATCATAATAAGCCAGAACTCTTCCTTTTCCTCTGGATATTTTTTGTGACAAAGCCCTGCATCCTAAGTCATAGCATATATGCAGCTTCTCAAGGCTATCAGCTTTAATGCTAATTCCAACCGTAACACTTATATCACATTTATTTTTTACATTTACAATAATTTGCTCCGCTGCAAATTGTGCAGAGTTTACCGAATCATCCAAGCTATCTCCTAAAAAGCTAAAAATAGCTGCAAGCCTGGCCTCATCTATAACCTGACATTCAATACTGCATCCGTTTGTATTTACATTCCTTATGCAATTTTCTATACTTTTCATTAGCTCTTTATAACTGTTTTTCCCTAGCTTATCCGAAAGGAACTTGGCATCATCTATCTCTATAACAGCTATATAATAGCTGCCGCGGTTGATTCCGAGCTCAAGCTGTTCAATTTTTTTCCAAATGCTAGAATTATCAATATTTCCGTAAATTATATCCAGAAATAAACTTCTTCTAAGTAAATACTTGCTTTCATTGACACTATCCAAAAGAATCTTAGTTTCCTCTTCGGCTTTTTTTTCCTTCAATCTTTCCTCTATGACTGTTTTTAATGCGATGATAAGTTCATCTGTATCTACAGGCTTTAATATATATTCGTATGCTTTAATTTTCATGGCGTTTCTTACATATTCAAAGTCATCATATCCGCTAATGATAATAATTTTAATCCATGGTACCAAATCAACAGCTTTTTCCGAAAGCGTCAATCCGTCCATTCCGGGCATTTTAATATCTGTAATAAGTATATCGGGTTTGAATTCTTTTATTAACTCCAAAGCTTCAAAGCCATTTCTTGCAGTTTCCACACTTGTAACATTCATTCTCTCCCAATCAATCTGCTGTCTGAGGCCTTCCCGATCCAGTCTTTCATCATCAACTATTATCAGCTTAAACATACCGGCACCCCCCGAATATATTAAAACATTGTAAAGAAGTATGTCCTGTTTATCTTGTTTTGAACATACTTCCTTACACATTATGATTACTTACCCAATGCTTTCAAATTTTCCTTCCACTTTGATGTTTTAAACTTTTCAACTTTATCAAAACCAAGTTTATTGGCCTGATTTATTGTCTCTTGTATCAAACTCTTAACAGCAGTTTCGTCCTTTGCCATAACTATTTTGGGTATAGCTGTTCTTACAAGATCTTGTACTTGAGTAAACGCTATTCCTTCATCTGTGTTTGGATCTGTAAATAATCCCGTGAATTCTGTAACATCTTTCGAATGCTTCCAGGCAATTTTTGATTGTGCTTGAATCACAAAATCCCTTTGTTCTTCAGGCTTTCTATTATCTGCAGCAACTTTGCTCTCATCTACCCACTTCGACATTCCAGGCATTGAGAATACTTCACAGGCTAGGTCCTTTCCTTCCTTATCGCTTAAATCTGAACGATTTTTCTTTATTACGGGGAATCCGTTAGAGTCTAACTCATCCCAAAGAACACCTTTTGGTCCATGAAAGGTTATTAGCTGTCCTTCA
Organism: Bacillota bacterium; assembly: GCA_023417975.1. Lineage (GTDB taxonomy): Bacteria > Bacillota > Clostridia > Clostridiales > Clostridiaceae > JAEZDX01. Next base: position 7,355 of record JAEZDX010000561.1, on the reverse strand, counting down.
TTAGATGCAATCCAGTCTAAAACCTCAAAAATTCTTTCAGGATCCTTCGCACTCTTTGTAATACATATAGAATTCCAGCCAAGTCTGTTAAAGGTTCCTGTCATTACATCAGACTGCTTCACGTTTGCAGCCGCCGGCGGTTCTATAACAATATATTTACCATCGGGATCTGTAGTTTTCCATGAATTCATCCCATCTCTGGCTTCGTTAACACCATTGCTTGACACGTAAACAGCCACTCTTCCCGAATTTCTCTTGTCATCCTTTTGCTGAGCTGTTTCAACAAAATAATCTGAATTCATAACTCCTGAATTCCACATCTTGTTTGCAAAAAGCATGGCACTTTCCCACTTTTTATCATTCATAAAGAATTTCAATTCATTACTTCCATCAGGCTGATATACCATATCCTCTGAAACTGAGCCTACTCCGCCATAGCTGTTATATAGCTCATATAGGCCGTTCTGATAGCTGCCTGGGTCAAATTGCATAGGAACTACATCTTTTCCGCCAACCTTTATTCCGCTTTCTTTTACTTTCTTTGTATAAGCCAGCAAATCATCTAAAGTCTTTATTTCCGGTGATCCAAGCTGCTTCCATATCTTTTCATTTATAACCCAAGCAGCATTTGCTGTAGGATGATCTGATGTAGTAGGCCAATTTAATATTGAGTAAACCTTTCCATTAACCTTTGAAAAATTTATGGTCGAATCTTCAACTCCGGATCTATATCCTGGATACTTTTTAATATAATCGTCTAGCGGTACAAACATACCGAGTTCTATCATTTTTTTATAATTTGCATCCCTGTCCATTATTATTACATCAGGTAGTTCTCCTGAAGTAAGCATAATGTTCAGCTTCTCTGCCGGATCTCCATCAGGTTTTAAAAAGTTGATTTTACAGTTTAGTCTTTGTTCTATTTCCTTAGATATTGTGGTTTCTCCCCACTTTCTTTCTGAATTATACCAGCTGTAATTCCAATAGACATCGAATTCTATAGGTTTACTTACATCGTAAACACCATATTTCTTTCCATCGGTATTGGTCTTACCAGAATCATCCTTCTTACAGCCTGTAAAGGAAGTGACAAACACTGATGCCGATATAACAGATACAAGTACCTGTTTTAAGATTTTTTTGGACATTTTCAATCCCCCTCATTTTAATTTTATATTATTTTCAAAGGCTAGACAATTGAATTTTTATCAGCCTTTTACTGACCCGATCATTATGCCTTGAATAAAATATCTTTGAAAAAAAGGATAAATCAGTGCTATAGGCACTATTGTTACTATCATAGTGGCAGCTGTTATAGATCTGATATTTACTATCTTAAGAGCATTGAGCTGGCTTGCTCCTGCTCCTGAATTTGCAATAGCTTCTGCAAACTTTGTGGAATTTATTATTCCTACAAGTATAGACTGAAGTGGCTTTAGGCTCTCCTTGGTTGTTATATATATACTGGCATCAAACCATGAATTCCAATGAAATACTGCATTATACATTGCTATAACTGCCAGTACCGGTTTTGACAACGGAAGTATGATTTTACAAAATATCGTAAATTGTCCTGCACCGTCAATGGTGGCTGATTCTTCAATTGAAGGATGAATAGATTTGAAGTAAGTCATTATTATTATCATATTAAATACATTTATCAAGTAAGGTATAATATAAACACCAAATTTATTTGTAAGACCAATGGTTTTTATTAAAAGATATGAAGGTATTAGCCCTCCGTTAAAATACATTGTTACAAGCGACATAGTCATATAAATTTTTCTGCCCTTTAGATAGTTCTTTGAAAGTCCGTAGGCAAGCATTGCTGTGCAAATCAAACTTGTAACTGTTCCTATAACTGTTCTCAGCAATGTTATCCCGAAGGCTGAATATAAATTACTGTTATCGAATATTATTTTAAAATTTGATAAAGTGAATTTTCTCGGATATATTGTAAGTCCGCCTCTTGCGGTATCATTTGCATCATTTAACGAGACTGCAAGAGAGTTTAAAAACGGGAACAACATTACAATAGCCATAATAAGCAGCATGATTACCGCAATAATATCAAAAGCAGTTATTTTTTTTCGTTTCATTGTTATTCCTCCTTCTACCATAAGCTCTCTTCAGTAGTTTTCCGTGCCGTAAGATTAGCCAAGGTCAAAAGCACTATGCTTACAACAGATCTAAATAACCCAGCTGCAGTAGCATAAGAATACCTCATCTGCTGTATACCTACTCTGTAAACATAAGTATCAATTACATCCGCAGTACTTCTCACCATGGTATTAGTCATGTTGTTTGTCAAAAGCAAAATCTGTTCAAAGCCTGCATTCAAAAGATTGCTAATAGCTAAAATAAGCAAAATTATTATTGTTGGGCGTATTGACGGTAAAGTTATATGCCACATTTTTGAGAATCGTCCTGCTCCATCTACTTCTGCAGCTTGATAAAGCTCCGGATCAATGGATGCAATAGCTGCTATATAGATAATTGCATTCCAGCCTATTTCCTTCCACAAGTCCGTACTTATAACTATATTCCAGAAATATTTTGGTTCGCCTATGAATAATATAGGTTTGCTTATGATATGGAGTTGAAGCAGTATCTGATTCAATATTCCTCCGCTGGGATTCAATATATCCAGTGTTAATCCTGCAACAACAACCCAAGATACGAAGTGCGGCAGATATGATACTGTTTGAACTGTTCTCTTAAACGCCATTGACTTTACTTCGTTAAGCAATAGCGCCAATATTATAGGTGCCGGAAAGCAAATTAACAATTTCAATAAACTTATTCCCAAAGTATTCTCGATTACATGTATAAACTCCGTATTCTGAAATAGCATGTTAAAATGTTTAAGTCCTACCCAAGCACTGAATCCGGGTATATCAGCCAACCTGTAATCTTGAAATGCCATAAGAAGTCCATACATTGGCACATAACTGAAAATCACTATAAAAATAATCCATGGCAATACCATTAATTGCAAGGTCTGCTGTCTCTTGAACTCCTCCCAGTGTTTTTTTAAGCTTTTTTTCCTACTATGCGCTGTGTTTGTAGATGCAATTGTTTCCATTGTCTTCACTCCATTATCTGTTATTTTGTCGCTAAAGCTCAATCATCATTTCAAGCAAGTCAAGTTGTTAATGTTTACAATTAAATTATATTTTGCACACACTTCTCATTCAATGCGGTTAAACTATGATTTAAAACGTTAAACAACGGATAAGTTTTTTTGGGGACGGTTCATCAATATTGCTATTCTTCTGCAATAAAAAAACTTATTCCAAGGCAGTTCACCTTAAAATAAGTTTTTTAGAAAAATTGAAGCTCAGACTTATTGCGTTCTATTTATATAGAACGTATTAAAAGTCTTACATTGTGACGAGTAAAATATCCAATCTTCGCGGATTTTTACGAAGTCAAAATGTATAAGACTTTTTGTGTTCTATTTTGTTATAAAAAAACTATCCGATAAATTCATTATTTTCGAACTTTCCTTTATCAGTAGATCCATCCGCATGAATGTACATGCCTTCTCCGCTTCTTACATCCTCTGCCCATTGTCCTATATATTTGTCACCATCATACCAAGTATGAATTCCTTCACCGTGTCTCATATCGTACTTCCATTCTCCTATGTAGGTTTCGCCGTCTGCCCAAGTATATATTCCTTTACCGTATTTGCAGCCATCCTTCCAGTACCCTACATAGCTTTCTCCATCAGGCCAAGTATAAATTCCATAACCGTTTTTTTCATCATTTTCCCACTCACCTATATATTTTTCTCCATTAATCCATACATGCGTGCCTTGTCCATGCATTCTGTTATCCTTCCATTGTCCTGCATATTTACTTCCATCATTATAAAAGTAGATTCCTTCACCATGCATTTTACCATTTAAGGTTTCACCTTCGTACCTGCCTCCATGTACATGTTCCTTTTGCACAGTAGATATATTTTTAACTTTAACTCTATCCAAAACTGTGCTGCTTAGCTTAATTTTTTTCATATACTCACCTTCCAATAAAGAAATTTGGATTTTTGATAGACGAAATCTTTTCACCCTTCAAACTCAACTGTCCTAGCCATAATGTAACCATAGTTTATATAAATATTCAAGTATTCAGTATAGTTGAATTTATTTTTGGAAAAATAAAATCGAGGTGATATATATGAAAAATATCGGTGTTCAAAAAGGATTAACTGAAGTTACAGATTACTTACGAAATCAAGGCTATACCGTAAAAGATCTTGGTGAGAACATTCAAAATTCTTCTTCACAGTGGGGAGACTTAGATGCCATTATCGTAGCTGATTATAACAATGATATGATGGGCTATAGTGATACTTCAGCCAAAATTCCAATAATCAATGCAAGCGGGCTTACTGCAGAAGAAGTAAAATGGCAGCTTGACCGTCAAGCTAACTGGAAGTAAAACAAATCAGGCCTTGAAGCATAATTCAACGGCCTGATTTATTATTTTTGAAAAAAAGTAGTAAACTATTATAAATTCTTATCGCATTTTACCGTATTTATGTTAGAATAAAGATTGCATAAATATGAAAAAATATATTACAGGATTACATAAGTAGTAAAGTGAGGTAATAGTATTGATACAGATAGGTGATTACAATATATTAAAAATTGCTAGAAAGGCGGACTTTGGCTACTTCCTTGATGCCGATACAGGAAGAACCTCCGATGACATACTGCTCCCAAATAAAAGTACACTTAATACCGATTTATCTATTGGTGATGAAGTAAGAGCTTTTATTTATAGAGATTCAAAGGATAGACTTATTGCTACCTTAAAAAATCCATTGGCCAAGGTTGGTGACTTGGCATATCTTAAAGTAATAACTACTTCTCAGATAGGAAGCTTTATTGATTTCGGGCTTGAGAAGGATATTTTAGTTCCATTCAAAGAAAAGCTTTATCCTCTTCAAAACGGCAAAAGCTATCTGTTCTATATCTACTTGGATAAAACTAACAGAATCGCAGCCACCACAGATATAGAAAGATATCTTGATACTACAGATAAATATTCCATAGGAGATACGGTACATGGAACGGTTTATGGCTTTCAAACAAATAATACGGCTATGATTGCTATAGATAATATGTATATCGGTATAGTACTTGAAAAAGAATATTATACAGAACTTCATCACGGAGATATATTGGAGCTGACAGTAATTAAAATTTACGAGGACGGAAAACTCGGCCTTACTCCAAGAAAAGCTCCAAAGGCGGAACGTGAAGAGCTTCAGGAGGTTATCCTTCAATATATCAATGAACATGGGGGAAATATGCCATACAACGACAAAAGCTCTCCCGAGGAAATACGTAATATTTTTCATGTGAGCAAAAACCACTTTAAAAATGCATTAGGCGGTCTTATGAAAAGAGGACTCATTGTTCAAGATGATACCTATACGAGATTAAAGTAACAGTGTAAAACTGTTACTTTTTTTACTTGTCCAATCATGTACAGGCTATCTTATTGTTAATAAAGCTGAGACGTTATATAATAATAAAAAACAGTAAAATAATCCAATAGATTATGGGAGGCAACTAATGGGGAATAGAGAAACCAGCAGCCAAAGGGCCGCAAAAAATTTAAAGTACCTAAAGCTTTTGTCTACGCAGTTCCCAAACATCTCTTCTGCCAGTACAGAGATAATAAATCTACAGGCAATAATAAATCTTCCAAAGGGAACTGAACATTTTATAACCGATCTGCATGGAGAATATGAATCCTTTCTACATGTATTGAAAAACGGGTCAGGTGTGTTAAAAAGGAAAATCGACGAAATTTTTGGGAATACCTTAAGAATTGAGGATAAGCGCTCCTTGGCAACTCTAATCTATTATCCCGAACAAAAGTTGGAGCTTATAAACAAAAAAGAAAAGAATATTAATGATTGGTATAAAATAGCCTTATATAGGTTAATCGATATATGTAGAGTAGTTGCTTCAAAATATACACGTTCCAAGGTAAGAAAAGCCCTTCCTAAAGATTTTGCATATATAATTGAGGAACTGCTTCATGAACAAAATAATGTGACTGATAAACAAGCGTATTATGATGAGATTATCAAGACTCTTATAAGAATAGACAGAGCTCCGGAATTCATAATTGCAATTTCCAAACTCATTCAGAAGCTTATTATTGATAGACTTCATATTATTGGAGATATCTTTGATAGGGGTCCTGGCGCACATATAATTCTTGACACCCTTATGAACTATCACAGCATAGACATCCAATGGGGAAATCATGATATTTTATGGATGGGTGCAGCTGGCGGTTCCGAGGTTTGTATCGCCAATGTTCTAAGAATAAGTACGAGGTATGCTAACCTTACGACCTTAGAAGACGGTTACGGTATAAATCTGCTGCCCTTAGCAACCTTTGCTTTGGAAACCTATAAAGATGACCCTTGCCAGCAATTTAAGCCAAGAGTTGAAAGAAGGATAAGTGCAAGTGAAAAGGATCTGTCCCTTATTTCAAAAATGCATAAGGCAATTTCAGTATTGCAGTTTAAGCTTGAAGGTGAGGTTATAAAGCGGCGCCCTGAATTAAATATGGAAAGCAGACTGCTCCTTCAGCATATAGACTTAAATAAGGGAACTGTAGTAATTGGGAATAAGGAATATAAGCTTTCAGATATGAATTTTCCAACTGTAGATCCTTCTGACCCTTACAAACTCACAAAAGACGAAAGAGAGCTTATAAATAGATTAACTCATTCATTTTTGAACAGCGAAAAATTGCAAAGTCACATAAAGTTTTTACTTTCAAAGGGCAGTCTGTATTTAAAATACAATTCCAATCTGCTCTTTCATGGATGTATACCGCTGAATGAGGATGGCAGCTTAAAAGAAATCAATATTGAAGGCAAGGCTTTTAAAGGCAAAGCCTTGCTGGACAAATATGAAAGTATTATAAGAAAAGCCTTTTTGGAGAGTACTTCTGGAGCTAATCGTAATAAATACAGAGATTACATATGGTATCTATGGACCCGCCCCTATTCTCCTCTTTTCGGAAAGGATGTAATGAGAACCTTTGAAAGATATTTCATTGAGAATGAAGCAGCTCATAAGGAGAGCCGAAACTGTTATTATAAATATTGGGATAATGAGGACATAATGTGCAACATATTAGAAGAGTTCGGACTGGATCCAAACTCTTCTCACATTATAAACGGCCATATACCGGTGGAAGCAAAAAACGGTGAAAGTCCAATTAAAGCTAACGGTAAATTATTCGTTATAGACGGAGGCTTCTGCGGGCCTTATCAGAAAAAAACCGGTATTGCTGGCTATACTCTCATATAT
>JAEZDX010000497.1 GCA_023417975.1 Bacillota bacterium | reverse complement strand
TTGTAAAGCACTGTTTGGGCTTACTGAATTGACAAAAGGATATATTGAAATTGACGGAAGGAAATTAAAGTTAAAATCACCTTGCCAAGCCGTTAAGAGCGGAATTGCACTCATACCGGAAGAGCGTCGTAAAGAGGGGATGTTGGCGGAGGAATCTATTACAATCAATATTTCTGCTGTTAATTTACATCGTTTCAGCAGGTTTGGAGGTTTTCTGAATTTTAAGGCAGAAAAGGCAGCTGCAAAAAAAGTCATTTCCTCACTTGATATAAAGACACTGGATGAAAACAGAAAGGTTGGTCTATTATCGGGAGGAAATCAACAAAAGGTAGTAATAGGTAAGTGGATAGATACGGATGCAAAGGTATTTATCTTTGATGAACCTACAAAGGGCGTGGATATAGGTGCCAAAAAAGATATTTTTCAGCTTATCAATAGATTATCTAAGGAAGGAAAAGCCATTATATATGTTTCCTGTGAATTGTCGGAAATAATGGGAATAACTGATAGAGCTTATGTTATTTATGACGGAGAAATAGTAAAAGAACTGAACACTGCCAGCACTACAGAAGAAGAATTATTGTATTATTCCACGGGAGGCAAGTAGCATGAGTTTTCACAATAAAAGTAAAAAAAGGTTTGAAGTCTTTGATTTTTTATATAAATACGGAACAGAGATAACAATATTTATATTGATAGTTGTCTTTGGTTCAATAGAAAAGAATTTTTTACAGCCAGGAAATATTATTAATATATTAAGGTCAATATCAATTGTAACAATAATTGCAGTTGGGGTAACTATTTCTTTAACAGTAGGAGGTTTTGATCTTTCTGTAGGTTCAACAGCTACTGTTGCTGATGCAGTTGTTTTATCCATGTTTGTTTGGTATAACCAAGTAACTTGGGTAGCTATATTGGCGGCCATTGCAGCGGGACTGGCCATTGGCACTGTGAATTCTATTCTTATAGTTAAAGTAAAAATTCCGGATATGCTTTTAACTTTAGCAACAATGTTTATCTTTCAGGGAGCAGCATTAACGTATACTCATGGCGCAACCATATCTCAAAATATGGTTATGCCTAGCGGAAGCTTTGCGGAAGGAAATGTTACAGAACTGTTTACTAAGCTAGGACAAGTACCGTGGATAATAATAATCATGCTAGCTATCATAGTTGTTGTCCACATTTTTTTAACAAAAACAAAGCATGGAAGATATTTGTATGTTATTGGAGGGAATGTTGAAGCGGCAAGGCTTTCCGGAATTCCGGTAAATAAGTACAGAATATATGCATATTTATTATCTGCTCTTTTTGCTGCTATAGGAGGAATTATATTGGCAGCGAGGGTTCAGACTGCAGAAATCAATGCCGGTGCACCCTATCTCATGGATGCGGTAGCTGCAGCATATATAGGTTTTTCGGTAGGGGGTACAGGAAAAGCCAATGCAATTGGCACTTTTGCAGGAGCCATACTCATAGGAATACTTCAGAACGGACTTGTTATGCTATCTGTACCTTATTACTCAATGGATATAGTTAAAGGTTTAGTGTTGGCTTTTGCACTTGCACTTACTTATTGGAAGAAAAAATAGAAAGGACTGTTTATATGTCTAGGTTTAAGCAAAGCTATTTTACTATGAATGAAGACGATGCTAAAGAATATGCAGCTTCTGAGCTTGACATATTTGATAAAACATCTGAGCTAACCTGCAAAGAAATAGGAGATGGAAATTTAAATTACGTTTTTAGAGTAATAGAGATTAAGTCGGGAAAATCTGTAATTATCAAACAAGCGGGTCCTTTTGCCAGAATTTCAGATGAGTTTAAGGTATCTCCGGACCGAAACAGGATAGAAAGCGAAATACTTAAGCTTCAATATAAATTGGCTGAAGGGCTTGTTCCAGTAATATATAAATATGACTCTGTTATGAATTGCTGTGTTATGGAGGATCTTTCCGATTATACGATAATGAGAAAAGCACTTATGGAGCATAGGACATTTCCATTATTTGCTGAACATATAACTACATTTTTGGTTAGAACCTTATTATTAACCTCTGATGTAGTATTAGAACATAAGGAAAAAAAGGCTTTAGTAAAGAATTTTATCAATCCGGAGCTGTGTGAAATCACTGAAGATCTCGTATATTCAGAGCCGTTCTATGATTGTCCTAGAAATGATATTTCAGAGGAAACCAGAAAATTTGCAGAAGCAGAGCTATGGAAAGACGAAAAGCTGCAACTTGAAACAGCTAAGTTAAAGTTTCAATTTATGACAAATGCACAAGCACTTATACATGGGGATCTTCATACTGGCTCCATCTTCGTAAAAGAGGACGCCACAAAGATTATTGACCCTGAATTTGCTTTCTATGGACCCGCAGGATATGATCTCGGAAATATAATTGCAAACCTAATTTTTGCCTATGAAAATGCTGAGGCAGTCATAGTTGATAATGCGTTAAAGCAGCCTTATAAGTCCTGGCTGGAGACTGTTATAATTCAGACCGTAGATTTGTTCATAATTAAATTTAATACCGCCTGGGAAAAAAATATTACTGAAAGAACGGCTAAAACCAAGGGCTTTAAGGAATATTATCTTGAAGGCATATTGAATGATAGTGCTGCTATAGCTGGTTGTGAGCTATGCAGAAGGATCATAGGACTTGCACACGTCAAGGATATTACTTCTATAGAAGATATTAATAAAAGAGTAAGAGCAGAAAAAATATGCTTATCCGCAGGGAAAGAGCTTATCTTGAAAAGAAATACCTTTAATACAGGTGAAACATTTGTGAGGCTCATAAAAGAATTAGAGAAAAAAATAGGTTAGAGGGAGCTACTGTTATGGATAGTTATTGTAACCACACAGCATGGACAATAATCGACGCTGTTAGGCTAGAGGACAGTAATGATGCTCTTGTTGTATTGGATCAGACATTACTTCCTAATGAGAAAAAGTTTTTGGAGCTTAAAAAAATAGAAGATATATGGGAAGCTATACATTCCTTGAGAGTAAGGGGAGCTCCTGCAATTGGAATTGCCGCAGCCTATGGTATTTACCTTTGGGTAAAGAGCTTAGAAGCAGATAAAATTAATGAAATATACGATAAATTTATACAAGGAAAGAATTACTTGGCGTCTTCAAGACCTACTGCTGTTAATTTATTCTGGGCACTGGATAGAATGGAAGCAAGACTTTTGGCTGAAAAAGATAAGTCTATTAAATTGATAAAGAATAGTCTAAAAGATGAAGCAGACAAAATTAAAGCTGAGGACGAAACAGTATGTAAATCCATAGGAAATTATGCTTTATCAATTTTAAAACCGGGCTGGGGTATATTGACACACTGCAATGCAGGCACTATTGCAACAGCAAAATACGGAACTGCTTTAGCACCTATTTATCTTGGAAACGCAAAGGGCTATGATTTTAAAGTTTATGCAGATGAAACAAGACCTCTGCTTCAAGGAGCAAGACTTACTGCCTGGGAGCTTAATGAAGCCGGAATAGATGTGACCTTGATATGTGATAATATGGCTTCCATTGTATTGAAGGAAGGAAGAATACAGGCTGTTTTGGTAGGTTGCGACAGAGTGGCGGCAAACGGAGATACAGCCAATAAGATTGGTACTTCCGGAGTAGCTATACTGGCCAAGTATTATAATGTACCATTTTATGTATGTGCGCCATTGTCTACAATAGATTTAAAATGCAAATGCGGACAGGATATAGAAATTGAGGTGCGTCCTGGTGATGAGATTACTTCCAAATGGTACAGCAAGCCCATGGCACCCAAAGGAGTTAAGACGTATAATCCTTGCTTTGATGTTACAGACAATGAAATAATAACTGCAATTATTACTGAAAAAGGAATAGCTTATCCGCCATATGAGGAAAGCTTATGTAAGATGTTTAAAAAATGAGGTGATATTCATGGCAAAACAAAAACTTACCTGGCAGCAGGAAATATATAATAGAGCAAATGGCATAAGATACAGAGTTATGGAA
>JAEZDX010000468.1 GCA_023417975.1 Bacillota bacterium | reverse complement strand
GTATATAAGCAGATAGCGCCAATAAATAATTGTCATCACATACTAATTTGCTTTTAAATCTATCTTGAAATACATGACCGTGTCTATTATATTTTTTGTTAAAATATGCAGAGTAGCATTGATTTATAGATTTCATTATTTTACTTATATCTGCACCGCAGCAATCAATAGCCATGTGAGCATGGGTGGTCATAAGGCAATAGGCGAATACTCTATATCTAAATATTATTTGATATTTTTTCACTAAAGATAAATACCTATCTTTATCTTGGTTATCTTTAAAAAGAGGTACATCACTGATACTTCTAACCATTATATGATAAATTCCGGCTTCATTTCTAATTCGGGCAGCACGAGGCATAAACATCATCCTTTTATTTTTTTCTGAAATTATTGCCCAAAATAAAATTAATTAATCAGTTAAATATAATGAATTATAAAAATGTTGAACCGTCCCCAAAAAAAGAGCTGAACTTATCATTCAACTCTTGTAGTAACTATTTAATTGAGTTATTAAATCTTGTATTTACATCATCCCAGTTTATGAGATTCCACCAAGCTTCAACGAAAGCGGCCCTTTTATTTTGATATTTTAAGTAATAGGCATGCTCCCATACATCTACAATAAGAAGCGGACATACTTCCCATTGAGTTAAATTCTGATGCTTTTCAATTTGTAATATTACAAGTTTCTTAAAGACCTTGTTCCAACATAGAGCAGTCCATCCGGAACCTTCAACGGCAGCAGCTGCAGCAGAAAATTGCTTTTTAAATGTATCGAAATCCCCAAAATCTTTATCAATTTGATTTGCTATTTGTCCGGAAGCGGTTCCGCCACCGTCAGGCTTCATATTATTCCAAAACATAGTATGTAATATGTGTCCTGCACCATGGAAGGCATATTCTCTCTCCCAATGTTTGATTAAGGCATAATCATTTTTTTCTCTTGCCTCTGCTAGTTTGGCTTCTGCATTGTTTAATCCATCAACATAGGCTTTATGATGCATATCGTGATGGATTTTAACGGTTGTTTCATCATAGTGAGGCTCCAATGCATTATAAGCATAGGGCAAATCCGGTAAAGTGTATGGCATAATATCACCTCTTATATAAGTTTTTCATATACTCAGTTATTTTTCCCAAAAAGAAAGTAAATATTACACCGATTTTAACTTTAGTCAGATGATCTAAAAAGAAAGTAACAAAAACTTTCATTTTGAACTGTCACAAAATATCCAAACTTTTAAGGAATTATCTGACAGTCAAATGTAATTAGCTATTTATTTGTATCAAAATATAGAGCAAAATTGTTGAACCGTCCCTAGCTTCGTTTATTTTTCCAAAGTCTTAAGAGGCGGTCTTTTATTTTAGCTTCGATTCCGTTGGAGGTAGGATTATAGTAGATTTTATGTTTGTGAGAATCAGGTAAATACTGTTGGTCTACAAATCCTCCGTAAGCATGGGGATACATGTAACCTATGCCGTGACCTAACTTAGATGCTCCCTTGTAATGGGCATCCATTAAGTGAGTGGGAATACCTGAGTCACTATGCTTTTTTACGTCGTCCAGAGCTGAGTCAATAGCGCTTACAGAAGCATTTGATTTTGGCGCACAAGCCACATATATTGCAGCCTGAGCCAAATTTATCCGACATTCAGGCATGCCGATCATATGTGCTGCAGTCATTGCACTGGTGGCTACAACAAGTGCCATAGGATCTGCATTGCCAATATCTTCTGAAGCATGAACCACGATTCTTCTGGCTATGAAGATAGGATCCTCGCCGGCATCCAGCATCTTAGCTAAGTAATATACTGCAGCATCAGGATCGCTCCCCCTCATGGATTTGATAAAGGCACTTATTGTGTCATAATGATTATCTCCGTTTTTATCGTAAAGTGTCATTTTTCTCTGAATACATTCTCTCGCATCCTCTGCGGTAATTGTAATTTTGCCATTAACTCTTTTGGAGGTTTTCACAGCCATATCCAGGGCGTTGAGAGCTTTTCTTATATCTCCGCTGCTGTGAATGGCGAAATAATCAAATACATCTTCAGCTATATCTATAAATTCATGTCCAAAGCCTTTTGCACTATTTAAGGCGTTGGTTAAGGCTTTTTTTACATCATAATCGGTTAAGGGCTTTAATTGAAAAATCATTGATCGGGACAAAAGAGCGTTGTTTACTTCAAAATAAGGGTTTTCCGTAGTAGCACCAATCAAAATTATGATTCCTTTTTCAACTGAAGGCAGCAGGGAATCTTGTTGAGATTTGCTGAATCTATGAACTTCATCAAGGAACAATATAGTCTTTTTGTTATACAGCTTCAGATCGTTTTCAGCCCCTGCAACTATTTTTTTTACGTCAGCCGTACCAGCCGTAACGGCACTTAATTCAATAAAATTTGCTTTTGTTTGATTGGCTATGATTCTGGCGAGAGTTGTCTTTCCAACTCCAGGAGGACCGTAAAAAATTGCAGAAGAAATGTTATCGGTCATTATTGCTCTATAAAGCATCTTATCCTTTGCCAAAAGATGCTCTTGACCTATGTACTCATCCAAGTTCTCGGGGCGCACCCTCTCAGCAAGAGGGTTAGATATAATACTGTTTTTCTGATTGGCTATATCAA
>JAEZDX010000467.1 GCA_023417975.1 Bacillota bacterium | reverse complement strand
ATGCTATATTTACCGGAGGTGGTGCAATATATATTATTGCACCGGTTATTATAACTTATATGCTAATGATGAATTCAGGAGACAATGATGAAAAAAACAATTCTGAAATTATAATTAATAGTCTCCCTATAAAGCGTGACGACGTAGTCGTAGCAAAGTATTTATCAATATTTTTCTTCGCTTGCTTTGGGCTGTTAAGCTCCACAGTTATTGGTATAATTACTAAGATATTAGGCTTTTCATTAGTTGGAAGGCTGATATATATTAATGATGTGGTTGCAGTTTTTGTCATTGTTATGTTATTTTCTATGGTATATTATCCTCTTAATTTTAAATTTGGTGTTAAAAAAATGAGGCTTATAAATATAGTTTTGTTTATGCTTCCAACGTTTTTGCCGGGAATTATAGTTAGCATGGTTAAGGAACATCCGGAATCAATTATAGTTAGAAGAATTATATCAAGTATAGGAAATACACCTTCATGGGTGCTTCAAACACTAGCGTTAGTAGTATGCGCTATATTATTTCTTATATCGTTACTGCTATCTATGAAAATATATAGAAATAAAGATTTATAACATTACCCCAGGGGTGCGCGATATGTGTCGAAATAAGTGAAGTATAGAAAAAGCTGCAAAATGGGAGTGAATTTATGTATATAGAATTGGATTTGAAAAATTACAACAGTGAAAAAACTGTTTTTAGAAGAAAAGCATCAAGAGCAATTGTTAAGCATGGAGAGAAGTATCTGCTTATATTCAGTAAGTACGGAGATTATAAATTCCCCGGCGGAGGCGTGGAAAAAGGTGAGACAGTTGAGGATGCGCTTATCCGTGAGGTTCAGGAAGAGACGGGGTATCATGTGATTAGCGATTCTATAAAAGAGTATGGAAAGGTATTTGAGAGAAGAAAAGGCATTGAGGATGATGTCATGGAAATGGACTCCCATTATTTTCTCTGTGAAGTGGAAGCTGAGGTGGGATGTAGAAATTTAGATGAATATGAAAAAGAATATGATTATCGTATTGTATGGATGACACTTCAAGAAGCAATAGAGAAGAATAGGCAGGTAGCTGATTATGATAATTGTCCTTGGGTAATCCGAGATACAAAGGTAATGGAAGTACTTGTGAAGGATAATTGAGTTATAAGTGGTAAAAGAAGATATTATGATTGAGGATAAATATCTTCCTTACTGGCATAGTTTTTCAAGTATCACGAAATATAAAGTACAACGAAAGATAATAATTGAGGTTATGTAGTAAAAAAGTGTTGGAGATTCACTATTTTCACTATATGTAAGTTACAGTAATGTTTCGCAATATATAGAAGTTTCATATATTGTATATTATATTTGCGTTATAATATGACACAAAATCGCATAAGAATAGGGCTGTTTCAATTACGATTATTAGTGGCTAATGAGACAGCCTATTCATATTATTTTAATGTATATAATTGCGATAATATAAAGGTGATGCCGGATTTAAAAATTCTCCTAAGAATTTACTGGCAGCAAAGGTAGTAAAGGAGAAAATAAGCATTACCATAATGAGAATAAAACTTACAAAATCATATCTTAAAGGCAAATCTTTTTTTAAAGCTATGTTATTCAATACTAATACTTCAATACCAAGAGATACCAATATTAGCGGCCAAAAGTCCAATATTTTCCCTTCCATATTTATATTAAAAACTGAAGACAGGAGATAAAGT
This sequence comes from Bacillota bacterium, assembly GCA_023417975.1. Classification (GTDB taxonomy): domain Bacteria; phylum Bacillota; class Clostridia; order Clostridiales; family Clostridiaceae; genus JAEZDX01. The sequence goes on along the minus strand of JAEZDX010000467.1, from coordinate 9,605 downwards.
ATACCTAGAATTACTAAAAGTGCTCCGAAGGTAAGTGTACCTACTCGTCTTGATTGCATGTTTCATCACCTGACTTTACTTTTAAATTTCTCCCCTTAAGCATATAAACTCCAATTGCTATTAAAACAAAAGATACAATAATGGATTTACCGGTTCTTATATAATAGTAGTCTATATATCTGCTTAATAAAGGTATGATAAAATTATTTATTGCAGAAAAGGCACCCATTAATATTAGAATATAGGCTATGTACTTTTCCACTGAATGATTGTCGGAAAAGTATTTCATAGATGTTAAATCGGAAAAGAACGGCAAGTCACCATCTACTAACAGTTCTTCTTTTTCGCATTTTGATTTTACATCAAAGATACTGTAGAACCAAATAATTGGGGTAAAAACCATAAGAAAATCCATTTCAAAGGAACCTGCTATAAAAATTAAAGACATAAATAACAGCATTAGTTGAATTCCTTGTCTGAAAAGACCTAAGTACATATGTCCCGCTCCCGGCATAAGTGAAAAAAATAAGGCACTTCTTTTTGAATGTTTCAAGTTATACTCACTCCTCATAAATTTAATTTTCATATTTGATCTAGATATCTAAGTTCACAATTTAATATAGCAATTTAAAAATGTTGTGAATTCACTATTTTAAATTGCATTCAAGGACTGAACTTTGATATCTATAGTGTACAAAGAAAAGCTTAAGATAAAAATACTTGATTTCTTAACTTTTTCTTAATTATAGGCCTGAATTCATTTATTTTGATATAATCTAGAGAGGAAGGGTGATATTTAAATATTTGAGTATGAGAAAGAGCCCAAGAAATGAGAATAACCTTTTACAAGGAAGTGGGTTATCCAGAGGATATGCAAAAAGAAAGTATAAAATTCAATTTCAGTTTGGTAGGTGCAATTTGATGAGGAAAAAAGAAAACAAATCAAAATATCAACTCTATTTTGATACACTTTCAGATAATGGAAAAAGTCTTCTTTCAAGTTATTTTAAAAGGTTGGAGCAACATATTCTACTGTCTGCAAAAGAAAAGAAAAGCTTAATCTCGGATTTCGAAGGAGCGATTTTATACTACGCTAAGATCAAGCTTCCACTTGATGAAGCACTTTTGAGGCTTGATCCATCAAATCTAGGAGGATTCTATGCGAGGCCGCCTATTTTGTGGTATCCGCTTGATGATGCAGCTAAAATTTATCCGCTTTCTATGACTAGGAACCAAATGGCTGTTTACAGGCTTTCCGTATATATGGATGGGGCTATAATACCTGAAATACTGCAAATGGCACTCTCTTTTACAATAAAACGCTTCCCGTACTTTGCAACAACAATAAAAAAAGGCTTTTTCTGGCATTATATCGATTCGTCAAAGAGAAGGTTTTCGATTAATCCTGAAACCGAGGCTCCGTGCAAACCGATGAATATATCGCTCAGCGGTTCTCAGTCATTTCGCATTATTTATTATGAAAATCGCATAAGTGTTGAATTCTTTCATATTCTCACAGACGGAACCGGCGGAACAGTATTTTTGAAAACTTTGACCGCAGAATATCTGCGCCTTTGCGGGATTGAGGTTCCATACCATGACAGAGTACTAGATGTTAATAGAGTTTCAACCGATAACGAATCCTCAAATGATTTCTCGAAGGCATATGCTTCAGAAAAGTCAACAGGATTTATTGATAAATTAGCTGTTCAAATGAGTGGAAAACTTGCCGGTGTTAGACCATGTCAGGTTATTCATTTCGATTTTAACAGTTCAGAACTTCAAGCTGTTGCTAAACAAAAAAACGCTTCTGTCACTGCTTTTATACTTGCTCTCATGTTCATTGCTGGTAAGGAAGCAACAGAGGAAACCAAAGGGAGTATACATATCCAGGTGCCAGTAAACATGCGAAAGTTCTATGAATCTGAAACACTCAGAAATTTCTCGCTATATTGCAGTATCAAAATACCGTTATGCAATATTAATGATGTGGACGGAATTTTACCGGATATAACGAAACAGCTTAGCGAAAATGCATCAAAGGAATCAATGAACAATATGATGAATGCTACCATAAAACTTGTCCGAATGCTCAAATATGTACCGCTATTTATAAAACGTCCTGTTGCAAGGCTTGTTTATGGCTTTCTTGGCGATAAAGTTTTTAGCAATACATTATCGAATCTCGGAATTGTAAAAATACCTGATGAAATGAGACCTTACGTAAAGAAAATGGATTTTGTTCTCGGAACAAGCATCACAAACAGGGCAGCTTGTTCTTTAGTGACTTTAGAAAATACGGCAACTCTTTCAGTCACAAAGATGACTTCAGATCCATCCTTTGAGAATAAACTTTACAGTATGTTTCAGGAAAACGGTTTGACGCCTGAGGTAAAAGGAAGTGAATTATATGGATATTAAGATTATTTATCCACCATTGAAAAAGCAAAAGTTCGCGGTAGAAAAAGTCAGGGGCATTTGTTTGTGGATATTTTTGATTACTGCATATTGTTGTACTATTATTAATATTTGTGTTGGAGGTAAAGCTTGGAGCATTATTGTGCTATGGTCGCTGTGGTTCGCCTGGAGCACATTTATGACACGCCCATTAGTTGAAAATAACTTGATCAGTAGGATAACTAATTTACTATCAAATAGCTGTATTCTTCTTGTTTTGATTGACGTGTTTTTAAGCTCAGGATGGGAAGGCTTTGTTATTCCAATCATATGCTTTGGTATACTTATGATTTTAGGCATCATATTTTTCTTGAATGTATCAATGCATAGACAGAATATGATGCCTATGATATGGATAATTAGCGGATCATTAGTTGCTTTTATAAGTGCCATTTTGGGATGGTCTACTATGAATTGGCCTGTAGTTGTCCTCGGTTCAACAGCTTTTGCAATGTTTATTGCATTTGTTGTTGTCCTTCGCTTACAATTTTTCTTGGAATTTAAGAAAAGGTTTCATACCTAATTTCGGATATTATTGGCACAAGAAAGGTTTACATCATTCCAAAGTGTTGAGGAAAATGTGATGGTATTTTTATGTTCTTATAGATGAGTATATTATAATTGAGAGGTTACAGCATGATAAAAGAAAGAATTCTTATAGTAGATGATGAAAAAGAAATAAGAGACTTAATTGGTATATATTTAGAAAATGAGGGCTTTAGTGTTATCAAAGCAGGAAATGGATTGGAAGCATTAAAGATCTTGGAGACGGAAGATGTGGATTTGATAGTGCTGGATATAATGATGCCTAAAATGGATGGAATGAAGGCTTGTCTAAAAATAAGAGAAGAAAAAAATATGCCTATTATTATGCTTTCTGCCAAAAGTGAAGATATGGACAAAATACTTGGACTCACTAGCGGTGCAGATGATTATTTGACAAAGCCCTTCAACCCTCTGGAGCTTATAGCTAGAATAAAGTCCCAAATAAGGAGATATACAAAATTAAATAATGCTAAAAATGCAAGAAATGATGAAATAATAGAAATTGACGATTTGGTAATTGATTTAAATTGCTATGAAGTGAGAGTGGGAAATAAGCCTATAAGCTTGACCAAAAGAGAGTTTGGCATATTGGAGCTTCTTGCTAAAAACAGAGGAATAGTATTCAGTACTGAAAAGATATATGAAAGAATATGGGGAGAACAATTTTTTGAAGCTGATAATACAGTTATGGTTCATATAAGAAAAATAAGAGAGAAAATTGAAGAAAACTCCAGAAAGCCGAAATATATAAAAACAGTGTGGGGAGTAGGATATAAGATTGAAAAATAAGAAGTTTATCAATAACTTTATTAGATTTTATAATTTTTCTAAAGATAAAATAAGCAGAAGTATACGTATGGAAATGATTGTAGCTTTTGCAAGCTGCTTACTTGCGTACACGGTTGTGTCTAGCTGGTATGATGGCTACTATAAAGAAAAAAATGCTTTGGAAAAGGTAGATTACAGCAGTGGTATACAGAGCATGGATAATGCTAACGACTATATAAAATCATCAATTGAAAGCAAGTCACTCAGTGTAAAAAGTGATTCTGATATAAACGAAATTGTAAAAACTGCAGAAAGGTATAATTCGAATAATTCTACAGTTAAGCTGTACCTGACAAATACAGACGGTAAGGTTTTATTTAAATCAGGTAATGCAATGGAAAGTGAGCTTAATATACAAGATATAATAAGAAGAAGCTCTGATTTTAAAAAGGAGTATAATAAATCCACTGTAATTGATACAGACAATGGAATTACTAAAAAGAGAGTGGTGCTAAATAAAGTTCAGGAATATGTGGACATAGACGGGGTAAACTTTTCAGACGAAAAGACTTACGTAATAATTACGGGCATGCCTAAGTCAGAAACTTCCTATGTAAGGCCCAGTGGTTCACCTATTGCGGTGCTTCAGGGCTTGGTTGCATTTATTGCCCTTTTTTATTTCTTGACGAGTAAAAAAATGAGGTATATTGAAAAGATTTCCGAGGGCCTTTTGAAGATGGCAAAAAATAACCTGGATTACAATATAGAAGTCCAAGGAAAAGATGAGTTGGCTAAGCTTGCTGAAAACATAAACTCTATGGCAAAAGAACTTAAGAGAAGCATTGAAGGAGAAAGAAATGCAGAGAAAACCAAAGGTGAGCTTATAACTAATGTATCCCATGACTTAAGAACACCGCTTACGTCAATAAAGGGGTATCTGTCCCTTGTAAGGGATAGAAAATATAAGGATGAAAAGGAGCTTTGTGAGTATATTAATGTTGCGTATAATAAGTCCGAAAAATTAGAGGTGCTTATAAATAATCTTTTTGAGTATACGAAGTTAAGCAGCAACGGCATTGACTTGAATTTGCAGCATATTTCTATAGATGAATTATTGGAGCAGCTAATAGAAGAACTCTATGTAATTTGTGAAGAAAATAATGTAGTAATAGAAAAGCAAATGTGGAGCAAAAAAATATGGGCTGAGGTGGATGGAGATAAGATAGCAAGGGTTTTTGAAAATCTATTAATGAATGCAGTGCGCTATGTGCCAAAACCGGGAGAAGTGCGTGTACGCTTATGGAGTGAAGATAAGGCTATAATGATATCCGTAGAAAACAAATGTGTTGGTATAAATGAGGAGCAGCTAGATAAGATTTTTGACAGATTTTACAGAACTGATGAATCACGATCTGAAGATACCGGTGGCAGCGGGTTAGGTCTTGCAATATCAAAGAGTATAGTGGAACTGCATGGTGGGGAAATATGGGCAGAGCTCAAAGATGACTGCATAATTTTTTATGTAAAGCTTATCCTATGACCCCAGGGGTGCGCGGTTTATGTCAAAACATTGTACAAAAGGTATAGGCGCTGTTGCTCATATCATTAACTGAAGAATATATATACACTGTATTGACAAAACAAAAAAGATACCGGATAATGTTAGTATCCTAACGACTTGAGGTGAAGTTTCAAATATGGATCATACGGAAAACATAGGGTTTAAAATAGGAGCACTTTCCAATTTGATAAGGCGAAAAATAGATAATTCCAGGGTTATAAAGGAAGCTAATAATCTTACGGGAATGCACGGCTTTATAATCGGCTATCTATATGATAACCTTGGCATAAAAGATATATTTCAGAGGGATATAGAAACAGAGTTTTCTATACGCCGCTCTACAGTTACAGGAATTATACAGCTCATGGAAAAAAACAATCTGATTATTCGTGAATCCGTTAATTATGATGCAAGGCTAAAAAAACTGGTTTTGACACCAAAGGCCATTGCCCTTCATGAGGCTTTTATACAGCATATTTTAGATATCGAAACACAGCTGACAAAAGGAGTAACTGAGAAGGAAATAGATAATTTCTTGATAACATTGGAAAAACTTAAGCAAAATATTGAATAAAAAGCTGCTATTTATTACGGCAGTTTTTTATTTGAGTATAATGTTAGCGTCCTTACAATTATGAAACTAACAAATTTATGGAGAGGGGTAATTAAATGATTAGACGCTTGGCAAGTCACATAAAACAATATAAAAAAGATACACTGTTCACACCTTTATTTGCAACTTTGGAAGTAGTTATGGAAGTAATTATTCCACTTCTTATGGCCTATTTAATAGACAATGGAATTAATAAGGGAAACATAAGTCTTATTTTTAAAATAGGTATAGTTCTCGTTCTATTTACTATTTTGGCTTTAATTCTCGGTACTTTGGCAGGTAACTATGCTGCAAAGGCTTCTGCCGGATTTGCAAGAAACCTAAGGCATGATATGTACTATAATGTGCAGGATTTTTCTTTCTCAAATATCGATAAGTTCTCAACAGCAAGTATTGTGACAAGACTTACAACAGATGTAACCAATTTGCAAAACGCCTTTCAGATGATAATTCGTATTGCTGTGAGAGGACCTATGATGATGTTTTTTTCTCTTATAATGTCATTTAGCTTAAATCCAAGGCTGTCCGTTATCTTTCTAATATTAATTCCATTCCTTGGCGGCGGTTTATACTTGGTTATAATGAATGTACATCCCATATTTGAAAGAGTTTTTCGTACTTATGATAAATTGAATAATGTTGTTCAAGAAAATTTAAAAGGAATTCGTGTAGTCAAATCTTATGTTCGTGAGGATTATGAAAAGGAAAGATTTGAGAAAGTATCAACAGATATATATAAGGACTTTACAAAAGCTCAAAAGATTCTTGCCTTCAATGGTCCGCTTATGCAGTTTTCCATGTATGCAGCCATCCTGTTAATATCTTGGTTTGGAGCGAGAATGATTGTATCAAAGACCATGACCACCGGTGAGATTGTGAGTCTTATAGCCTATGCAACTCAAATTCTAATCAGTCTTATGATGCTTTCAATGGTATTTGTCATGATTATTATTTCCCGGGCATCCGCAGAAAGAGTTGTAGAGGTTTTGGAAGAAAAGAGTGATCTATATAATTGTGAAAATCCCATTTATGAAGTTAAAAGCGGAGAAATCAGCTTTAAAAATGTAAGCTTCAGTTACACTAAAGATAAAAATAAGTTTTGCCTTAAAGATATCAATATAGAAATCAAGTCCGGTGCTACCGTTGGAATTATTGGTGGTACAGGCAGTTCCAAGACAAGCTTTGTTCAGTTAATTCCGCGTCTCTATGATGTAACGGAAGGCTCAGTCACTGTAGGAGGGTTGGACGTAAGAGATTATGATATTGAGACTTTAAGAAACGAAGTAGCTGTGGTGCTGCAAAAGAATGTACTGTTTTCAGGTACAATTAAGGATAACTTAAGATGGGGCTGCGATGAAGCTTCGGATGAAGAATTAACTCGAGTTTGTAAGCTGGCACAAGCAGATGAGTTCATACGCACTTTCCCTGACAAATACGATACACATATTGAACAAGGCGGCTCCAACGTGTCTGGTGGACAAAAGCAGCGACTATGCATAGCAAGGGCTTTATTGAAAAAGCCTAAAATACTTATCCTTGACGATTCTACAAGTGCTGTAGATACAAAAACCGATGCACTTATTAGAAAAGCATTTAAAGAAGAGATTCCAAATACGACGAAAATAATTATAGCTCAGCGTATTTCCTCCATAAAGGATGCAGATATGATCATAGTTATGGAAGGCGGAAAAATTGATGCAGTTGGAACCCATGAAGAGCTTTTAGCAAAAAATAAGATATATGGAGAGGTGTATTATTCACAAGAAAAGGAGGGGAAGGTAAATGCAGCGGAATAAAATGAAAAGAAATAAGAAGCTGTCTAAAAAAGCAAGAGGACCAAAGTCGGTTGGTAAGACTGTACGCCGGCTCATGAGCTATTTTACGGGTAAGTATAAAGCAAGGTTTGCTTTTGTGCTTATATGTATAATTTTAAGCGCCGCAGCAGGGGTAATAGGTTCTTTGTTTTTGAAGATTTTAATAGATAATTATGTTGCACCTCTCCTGTTGGAAACTAATCCTGTTTTTACAGGACTGTTAAAAGCTGTATTGACTATGGCAGCTATCTATGCCGTAGGTATAATGTCAACATTTTTATTTAACAGATCAATGGTAGTTATTGCTGAAGGCATTCAGAAAAAAATACGTGATGATATGTTCAGTCATATGCAGACTTTGCCAATAAAGTATTTTGATACTCACACCCATGGAGATATTATGAGTCATTATACAAACGACACGGATACATTGCGGCAGATGCTGACCCAAAGTATACCACAAGCCTTTTCTTCTATTATTACTATTGCAGCAGTATTTTGTGCAATGCTGACAACGAGTATATATTTAACTTTACTTGTTATTTTATTTGTTGTACTTATGATGACTGTTACAAAGAAAATAGGAGGTAAAACAACAACCTTCTTTACAAAGCAGCAGAAAGCTATAGGGAATTTGAATGGCTTCATTGAGGAAATGATCAACGGTCAGAAGGTAGTAAAAGTATTTTGCCATGAAGAAAAAGCTAAAGAGCAATTTGATGAGTTTAATGACGAGCTGTGTAATAATGCGGCTGAAGCCAATAAATACGCGAACATATTTATGCCTATCATGGCTAATATAGGTAACCTTCAATATGTGTTAATTGCAGTTGTGGGAGGAACCTTGGCTATTAAAGGTATAGGAGGACTTACCTTAGGTGCCATAGCTTCATTTTTGCAGTTAAGCAAAAGTTTTACTATGCCTATCAGTCAAGTTTCTCAGCAGATTAACTCTGTTGTAATGGCCCTTGCCGGAGCAGAAAGAATATTTGAGCTCATGGATGAAGTGACGGAAAAGGATGATGGGTATGTTACTTTAGTAAATGCAAAATATGAGAACGGTATTTTAACAGAAACAGAGAAACGAACAGGTCTTTGGGCGTGGAAGCATCCTCATAGTGACGGCAGTGTAACTTATACGGAACTCAAAGGAAATGTACAATTTTTTGATGTTGACTTTGGGTATGAGGAAGAAAAAATTGTTTTAAAAGATGTTTCCATATATGCTGAGCCTGGACAGAAGGTAGCCTTTGTTGGCGCCACGGGAGCCGGTAAGACTACCATTACCAATCTGATCAATCGATTTTATGATATATCCGATGGGAAAATCCGCTATGATGATATAAATATAAATAAGATAAAGAAGAGTGATCTTCGACGTTCCTTGGGAATCGTACTTCAAGACACTAATCTTTTTACAGGCACAGTGATGGAAAATATACGTTACGGAAAGTTGGATGCAACAGATGAAGAGGTTTATGCAGCTGCGCGTCTTGCCAATGCAGATGACTTTATAAGAAGACTGCCTGAAGGCTATAACACTGAATTAACGGCAGATGGAGGAAGGCTTTCCCAAGGTCAGAGACAGCTTCTATCAATTGCCAGAGCTGCAGTAGCGGATCCACCGGTGATGATTTTAGATGAAGCTACTTCTAGTATAGATACCCAAACTGAACTTCTTCTTCAAAAAGGTCTAGATGAACTTCTTAAGGGAAGAACTTCATTTATAATTGCACATAGATTATCAACTATTAAGAACTCTTCTAGAATTATGTATATAGATAATGGTAGTATTGTTGAATGCGGAACTCACGATGAATTAATGTCACTAAAAGGTCACTACTAT
>JAEZDX010000459.1 GCA_023417975.1 Bacillota bacterium | reverse complement strand
TTTCAGAAGCTATCCATGTAAAATTAGAAACCTCGCTGCTGTGTAAATCATGGGATGTAGCAAAAAGTCCATATGAGGCAGATGTGCTTATTACACTTCCAAAAATGAAAACTCATGCTATGGCCTATTTTACAGGAGCAGTAAAAAATCAATTTGGATGTGTTCCGGGGCTTCAAAAGGCAAGATGGCATACTAGAATGCCAGAAGCCAATAACTTCTGTAAAATGCTTCTGGATCTAAATACGCTGGTAGGAACAAGCTTTGCTATTATGGATGGAATAGTTGCTATGCAGGGAAATGGGCCTAAGAACGGTAAACCGTATAATATGAATACATTGATTATGGGAAGCAGTACTACAGCAGTAGATTCAGTGGGTGCAAGATTAATCGGATATAAAAATCCTTTGGATATTCCTGCATTAAAAGAGGCTTTTGACAATAAGTGGGGAGCTGTACTTCCGGAAGAAATAGAAGTATTAGGTGAGAGCATAGAAGCTCTAAAGGTAGAGGATTTTGAACTGATAAGAAAAGGTGGAGAGTTCCACGTTAAAAATCCTCGTGTAAATGCATTTTTAAGAAGTCTTATGGCGGCAAGTCCATCATTAATTATGGACAAGTGTATAGGCTGCAAGAGATGTCAAGAAGTTTGCCCAGAGAAGGGAAAAGTTATTACTATGGTTAAAAAGGGAGATAAGACAGTTCCAAGCTGGAATTTAAAGAATTGCATAAGATGCTTTTGCTGTCAAGAATTATGTCCTGTAGGTGCCATAGAAGCAAAAGATACTACTTTAGCAAAAATATTAGGTTTAAATAGTAAATAGGAGGTGGATTAATTGAAAAAAAGCTACACTATCGGGGTAATTGTTTTTTTAGTATTATCCGTAGTTATATTCTTTGATAAGATAGTAGGCTTTGCAGTAAATGTCCAGTGGTATAAAGAAGTTGGATATCAATTTGTATATTTCACACGTATTACTGCAACACTTAAGCTTATGGTACCGTTTTTTATATTGATTTATGTTGGAATCTGGCTTTATTATAGAGGTATAAGAAAAAATATAATAAAGATGAAAAAGGTTGTTGAGGTTAATTCGAAAGCAAGAAAACGTGAAAGAAAAATATTTATCTTTTCAAATATTTTATTTTCATTATTTGTGTCATATATGATTTCAGCAAACTTTTGGTATAAGATTTTACAATTTGCTAACAGCAATAACTTTAATGTAAAAGATCCTATATTTAATAAGGACATATCATTTTATATATTCAAGCTGCCTTTGATAGATTCATTATATCAATCAATAATGGGACTATTAATATTTATTGTAATAGTAACGGTTGCAATATTCTTTATAACTTTGGCATCAGATAATATTACATCAGAGACAAAAAGCAAGTTTATAATAGATTCAAGCGTATTTAAAAAGGGATTAGGGCAGTTTGCAGGAAGGCAGTTAGCTATTGTTTCAGGATTACTATTACTGGTTGGAGCTGTGGGTTTTGTACTAAGAGGCTACAAAATTGTATATAGCACAAACGGAGCGGTTTATGGGGCAGGCTATACCGATATCAAAGTAACTCTTTTAATGTCACGAGTTTTGGCTGTTGCTTGTTTTATATCCGCTGTGGTAGTATTCGTAAGTATATTAAAATCTAAGGTTAAGCCTATTATAATATCCATTGCAACAATAGTAGTACTCATGATTATAAATGGTGCTACAGGAGCAATAGTTGAAAACCTTGTTGTAAAGTCAAATCAAATGAACTTCGAAGAACAATATATAAAGCGGGATATAGAGTATACGAGAAAGGCATTTAATATTGAAAATGTACAGCAGGTAGATTACCCGGTGTCAAATAACTTGACAGAAAAGGATATAGAGGAAAATAAGGATTTAATAGATAATATAAAAATTAATTCATATAAGCAATCCCTGGATTTCTATAATCAGGTGCAGGTTTTAAAGTACTACTATGGGTTTAATGACATTGATATAGATAGATACAATGTAAATGGTAAGTACAGTCAGACATTTATCGCACCTAGAGAAATTAAAGCAGAAAGCATAACTCCAGGCACATGGATTAATCGTCATATCATATATACGCATGGTTATGGAGTGGCAATGAGTAAGGTAAGCTCTGTTACAAGTGAAGGGCAGCCTGACTTTATTATTAAAGATATACCTGAAGAAAATACCAGTGGGATAAAGATTGATAACCCAAGAATTTATTTTGGTGAAAGCACTAATGATTATGCAATAGTGGGAACAAGTAATAAGGAGTTTGATTCACCTAATGGATCAACTAATGAATATAATAGCTATGATGGCAAGGCCGGCATTAAGCTTTCCTTCGGTAATAGATTATTGTTTGCTATAAAAGAGAAAGAAGTAAACTTCTTGGTTTCAGAGCTTATATCCGGAGACAGTAAAGTACTTATAAATAGAAATATAATGGATAGAGTAAAGGCAATAGCACCTTTCTTGAAATATGATTCAGATCCGTATATGGTTATTGCAAATGGTAAGCTTTATTGGGTATTGGATGGATATACATATTCAAATATGTATCCATACTCTCAGCCGGTTAATGATGTTAACTATATTAGAAATTCTGTTAAGGTATTAGTTGATGCATATAACGGAGATGTAAATTTTTATAAAATGGATGATAAAGATCCAATAATTAATAGTTATGCGGGAATATTTAAAGGATTGTTTAAAGATGCCTCAGAGCTTCCTGAGGGTGTGAAGGAACACTTCAGATACCCTGAAGAATTATTTGATATTCAATGTCAGGTACTGGCAAAATACCATATGACTGATCCTGTAGCATTTATGACAGGTGAAGATTTATGGCAAATTGCAGGAAGCCAGAAAGAAGTAAGTGAGAAAAAGACAGTAAGCGAAACTTCTTATATGGTAACAAAGCTTCCTGGGGAAAAGAGCCAGGAAATGGTACTGCTCCAATACTTCAATGTAAGAAACAAGGAAAATATGGCTTCTATGCTGGGAGTGAGAATGGATGGAGATAATTATGGAAAGATGATTCTATATAGATTTCCCACACAGCAGACAGTATATGGACCGTACTTGTTCCAAAATAAAACTAAACAAGATACAACTATTTCAAAGGAACTAAATTTGTGGAATACTAACGGTTCAAGAGTAGAATTCGGAGACACAATCATACTACCGATTAATAATTCTTTACTATATGTAGAACCGCTATACCTCATAGCTGAAGGAAAGAACAGTATTCCGGAAATGAAGATGGTAATAGTGTCTAATGGAGAAAAAATAGTAATGGCTGAAAATATTGAAAAGGCACTTGGGATGATATTCAATATTAATATGGGAAATAGTAATCCAAACACCTCCAACCCAGGTTCGGTGACACCTAATCAGCCATCGGGAAATTCAAATGATGAATTAATAAAAGAAGCAAAGAATCTATATGATAGTGCAGTAGAGGCGCAAAAGCAAGGTGATTGGGCAAAATACGGCGATTATATTAAGAAGCTTGGCGACTTGTTAAGCGGAAATAATGAG
>JAEZDX010000451.1 GCA_023417975.1 Bacillota bacterium | reverse complement strand
TTAAAAAGATAATTGTTCTTCTCATTCCTCCCGTAATATGCTATATTATGCTGTTGACTAACGAATATCATCATCTGTTTTACAAGCAATTTGAACAAGCCTTTAGAATATATGGAATATTCTTTTGGATTAACGTGTTTCAGTCCTACATATATCTTTTAATATCCAATACTGCAATGATAATATACTCATTAAGACAGCCCGACTATAGAAAGGAGCAGGTAGTTCTTATAATACTTACCTCTTTAATACCTGTAATTTCCAATTTTGTATATGTGTTTAAATTTATAAAGATGAATTCAGACCTTACTCCAGTAAGTTTTTCTGTTTCTATTTTACTGCTTACGATTGCTATTTTTAAATACAGATTTCTTGATATAAGGTCAAATGCAATGATTAAAGTCTTTGACAATATGAAAGAAGGAATAATAATAGTTAATAATTTCAACAAAATTACGGATTTTAACTATTCTTTTAAAAATTCTTTTAGTGATTTTCACATTGATATAAATTCCGATATGGGTGATTTTTGCCGTTATCTTGCAAATTTAAAGGTTTCTTGTTCTTCAGAGCTTTTAGATTCTATGGCTATAGGGATAAGTTCACCTTTTACAAATGAAATGGTAATAAATAATTCTCAGTACTTCTCAGTAAATGTACAACCTATATTTAATAGCAGAAATAAATTGCTTGGGAGAGTTATAACTTTTAGTGATATTTCTATATATAAAAATTTAATGGAAGATCTAGACACAAAAAATAAGGAACTTTCATTAAAGAATGAAGCTTTAAAAGAACATTTGACTACAGCAGCAGAACTAGCCAGTGAAAAGGAAAGAAATAGAATTGCTCAGGATATACATGATACACTTGGACATACTATGACCATTCTTATTGCACTATTGGAAGTATGTAAGATTACATATAAAAAAGACAGTTCTGTTTCTGAAAAAAAATTGGAGCAAGCAGTTGAAGTAGCAAGAGAGGGTTTGAAGCAATTAAGGGAGTCCTTATATCAAATAAAAAGAGAAGAAATTAAGTCTGAGAATTTTATCAGTATTCTTAAGAACTTAATTTTGGGATTTGAACTTGCTGGAATGAAAATAGAACTAACTTCAGATAAACTGGACGGTATATTGAGTGAGGATAAAGCAGATGTAGTATATAAGGTTTGTAAGGAAGCATTAACAAATTCCTTAAGACACGGAAAAGCTGAGAATATTTCTATCATTATTAAAACTATTGATAATAAGATTAAGTTATTTATATTAGATGACGGCTGTGGGTGTGTAGACATTAATTCGGGATTGGGCTTAAAAGGTATGGAAAAAAGGGTTAAAGAGGCTATGGGCAGTATTGTGTATGGCTCCGATGGAGAGACGGGCTTTAATATTCATGTGGAACTGCCGGCAGGAGGTAAAAAAAGTGATTAAGCTAATAATAGCAGATGATATGGTGATTTTTAGAGAAAGTCTAAAATTTATAATGGAGCAGGACGAGGATATAAGTGTATTGAAATGTGCCGGAAATGGAAAAGAAGCCTGGGAATTATGTAAGGAACTATCGCCGGATCTTGTACTAATGGATTTAGCTATGCCTGAATGCGATGGAGTTGAAGGAACAAAGCTTATCAAATCTACTGATCCATCCATTAAAGTGCTGGTACTTACCACCTTTAACGATGATTTAAATGTATCACGTGCGCTTGCAAATGGAGCAGACGGTTATGTTTTGAAGGAAGTAAAGCCTGATGAGCTTATAATGGCAGTTAAAGCTGTTTATAAGGGCTTTAAAATACTACAGCAAAGTGCTTTTAACATGGTTATGGAAAGAATCAATACGAAGGATTCAGATAGAGATGCATCGGAAGGCAGAATAAAAGTTGTACTTACTGAAAGAGAAAAAGCAATTATATCACTTATTGTGGATGGAAAAAGTAATAAAGAGATAGCTGACACTCTTGCGTTTGCTGAAGGAAGCATTAAAAATTACATTACTGCAATCTTAAATAAATTCAATTTGAAGGATAGAACACAGCTTGCTATATTCGTAATTAAGAATAATTTGATTTGAATGACTAAAGTCATAAAATTACATACAACTGGTGACTATCGGATATGCATTAATGACCTAAAGAGTATTTACAAAACATATATCTTGAAATAATATATAGTTGTGGTATTTGAGTGGGTATTAGAGATATTTATTTGGGGTAAAAGGGTGAGAAAGTCTAGTTAAGCTTTACGGTTTAATTAGACTTTATTTCCGTCTATTGTAATAAATTTATTTATTACACCATAAATTTACATTGAGGACAGGTAAATATTCTAGTATAATAATAATATTAATATAAAACAAATAAGGAGTGAGTATATGGATAGTGGCGTCAGTTGGCGGACAGCATTAGCTACTACTAGACTGCAGTATCCCAACGCGGATTACTTTACTATCGTTTATTTGGCAAAGCAGCTTTATTTGATTAACTATTCTTCTAAGGAAGAATATGCTCAAAGTGAAAATAGAAAACGAGTTTCACCAGCAGGGGTAAGAGGAAAATTGATATTGCAGGGAGCTAAGGTATAGCTTCCTTTTTTATTTACAAATAATATTGGAAATGGTATTGAGTTTTATAGCTTTATATGAAATAATTAATAACTGTAGAGACAAAGAAGAATATTCAATCATAAATGAGAATGACTGAGCGATTGTAAATGTTTTCGGATGAAGTTTATTTTTGAGGGATAAATTACTGCTCAAGTAATTCTTGAAATCGAGAGGAGAAAAATTATGAAGAAAGTATTGGTACTGCTTATGACTGCAGTGATGGCTACGACAATTATTACAGGATGCGGCAGTAATAAAACCACTAAAGGAAATGAAAGTAACCAAAGCTCGGGAAATTATGTAGCAACAATTGGGGAACAGAAAATCTATGAGGATGAGTTCAAGTATTTCCTTTCAATGTCTAAGCAAAGTATTGAACAGGCATATGGAGTTACTGATGATGCATCTCGAAAAGCTCTATGGGCACAGAAAATAGGTGATCAGACTGCTGAGGAATTTGCTAAGAATATGGCACTTACTAACGTTCATGAATATGAGTTAATGTTAGATAAAGCTAAAGCTGCAGGATATAAGGTTAATGAAGCAGATGCTAAAGATATGAACAGTCAATTTGATACATATGTGGCGTCTTTGGGCAGCGGTGAAGAAGGAAAGAAGACTTATGAGAAAAATAATGGAATCACTGTTGATAAAGCAAAGACTATAAATGAGAACATGACTATTGTTCAAAATTTTTACAACGACCAGCTTAAAGCCACTCAGGCTGCAGATGATGAAATAAAAAAATACTATGATGATAATCAAGATAAATATAAAGAAGTTACTGTTAAGCACGTACTGTTCCTTACACAGGACCAGACTACAGGGCAGCCTTTACCGCAGGATAAGCAGGATGAAGCGAAAAAGAAAGCTGATGATATATTAAAAAGGGTAAAAGCAGGTGAAGATATAGCTGAACTTGCAAAACAGTATTCTGAAG
>JAEZDX010000271.1 GCA_023417975.1 Bacillota bacterium | reverse complement strand
CTCCCATATAGCTACAGGACATATAAGCTTCTTTTATACTCTCTTTATATTCCTGAGAGCAATTTTCTATTGTAAGACTTTGTGTATGAAATTTTTCTTCAGATATGAAAGTCCCTCTCCAATATCTGCTTCCGTCCCTAAGCCTTATAAGAAGTTTATTATTAATCAATTCACGTCTTAATATGAAATAATCATTGAAACAATGATTATCCTCTATGATTTTATTTACTTCCTTTTCGGTATAAAACCTATTATATTCAAATTTTTGTGCAAGATATTTCAACACCTTCAGCTTTGCCGTTCTTTTTGATGGCCATACTTTTAGTTTTCCCTCCGAATCAAAGTAATTTTGTATCGACTCCATATTCTCCTCCCCCAATAATACATTTATTCCACGCACACATTATAGTGAGTCCCAAATGAATTTATCCGTTAATCCAATATTCACTGCAATCCTTTGTCCTGTCCATAAATCCATATTCTATGAGATATCTCCGTATAGTAGCAAAATCTTCATATATGTCTTTTAGTATTCCGTTGACTTCTGCTTCGGAATACTTAATACCTAATTTAAATTGCTCCGCAATTTTTTGAAGAACTACTATCTTCTTTTTCTCCTTCGTAGGAAAACTCTTTAGTTTCAGACTTTCACTCTTTAGAAAATAAGTCTTTATTGTTATTTCTTTTTCTTCATTTGTTATAGCATAGCGTTCATCTACCATTTTTGCCCCTCTATGAATTTCTATTAGCTTCTCTTTATTCCTTACAGTTTTTCCGTGAGGTTCCTTATTCATTTCCTGTTCCATGAGCTCAATTATTGAAAGATAGATTTTTGCCTGTTTTGCCTTTTCTCTGAGGGCGAACCTCTGTGTTCTTATTGTAGAGTCACTGCTTTGCTGTAACCTTGCAATTTCTTTATCGGATACCCCTTTAGAGAACATGGTAATTAACTCCTTCTGAATATCCGTAATACCGGTATATTTCTTATCCATATTCAACAGATACTCCAATACTGATCCATGCTTATGGAAAATATGCTCTTTTACAGCCTTTTCAGCTGTCATAAATTTCTCATTCAGATTATATATAAAGCCTTCTTCAAATATTTCTCCGCACAAAAGACATATATATTCCCCCTTGGTTTCAGAAAAAATATATCCTTTTTTTACATTGTCCAAACTACTCTGCCAAAACACCTCATTAATATCCATCAAACTTCACCACTCTTTGTTTATTAATTATATAAACATATTATCATCATGTTTATATATTGTCAATTATATAGCCAATTTTCATTTACAATGATATAATTGAAGAAATTATAGGGTTCCAATACGTAAACTTAATTTATAGTTGAAGTTGGATATCTATATACAAATATGTACCGATAGTAATTTTACGTTATATGTTTTTACGAGGTGATTTTATGGCAATTGAATTAAAGGATAAGAGTTCAATCATAATAAGAAATGCAGTTATTGAAGATTTACCGGCAATAGTAGATATCTATAATTCAACTATACCTGGAAGAATGGTTACAGCTGATTTGGAACCCGTTTCAGTTCAAAGCCGAGAAAAATGGTTTTATGATCATACTCCTAATTTCAGACCTATGTGGGTGTCGGAAAGAAATGGTGAAATATGCGGTTGGCTCAGCTTTCAATCCTTCTATGGACGTCCAGCCTATAACCATACAGCAGAAATAAGCATATATGTTTCCCAGAATTACAGAAAGCTTGGCCTTGGACGAGTGTTACTTCAAAAGGCGTTGGAGGAGTGCCCTAAATTAGATATAAAATCTACTCTGGGTTTTATTTTCGGTCATAATGAGCCAAGCCTAAAATTGTTTTATTCCTTTGGATTCGAGAATTGGGCTGTAATGCCTAGAGTGGCTGAACTTGACGGCGTAGAAAGGGATTTGATAATACTAGGGAAAAGATTATACGATTAGTTCGTACTTATATCACAACAAAAATTATAAACTTAAGGCGTATTGTGGTTACAAAACCTTGCAATACGCCTTTATAATTTATCTTTTTCTATATACCAACCTGCTTCCGTTGTCTTTATCTATTTCTACATTATCATACTTTCCGCTCTCCACTTCAGCCTTAAACCTCTTTCCGTCTTCAGTATGATTATCTTCAGCAAATTCATCCGAAACAACGTCCTTATATTCAAAAGGAGTGTGGGAAG
The DNA here is from genome assembly GCA_023417975.1 of Bacillota bacterium. GTDB lineage: Bacteria > Bacillota > Clostridia > Clostridiales > Clostridiaceae > JAEZDX01. The sequence continues at coordinate 3,500 of JAEZDX010000271.1, read as the reverse complement.
GAACCTTATCCAGCTTTGCCGGATCTACATGACTTTTTTCCTGCATAATATGAGCCTCCTTATTATTTTGTAGCACCTCAAACATCTATAGTATACTTTTCAGGAAGTCCCATTATACATTCATTAATTGATTTTTCTTACAATTAAAAAGAGAGGCTTTTATACCTCTCCATTATCTTCTTTATCTACTTCGTTTTCAATTTCCTGCTGTTCTTCCATTTCCTCATTTTTTTGTTCAACTACCTGTTCTTCTTCATTTTTATGAACAATCCAAGGAGGTGCCGGCCAAATAACTTCTGCTTCAGCATATTTCATCGGCCAAACTATCTTGTATTTACCTTCAACTATTTGAGCTATCAAACCGGCAGCTTGAATATTCTGTCCATTTCTATCAAATCTTACTCCCTGCCATGGCATGATAAGTCTGGTCCCCGGTATATTAGTGCTTCGAAGGGCATCTCTAATTGCATAATTATTAGTAGAACCTGCACTATTTATTGCAGCCGCAAGAACAAACAATCCCGTAAATTCTCTAGCATTAGCATCATTTAAATCAGTACCATATTTCTCAAAATATAACCTGTTTACTTGAGCAGCCAATTCTTTTTTCTTACCTACTCCCGTACTCCATGCCAATCTGCTTATAATATAGTCACTATCACTTCCCAGTATTTCAATGAACTCTGGCTGAGCAAAGGCTGCATCTTGCGCTACAAAACCATCCGGAAAGAAATTTAAATGTCTCATAATTCTCACAGTCCAAACAGCATCTGACAAAAGCTGTTGCTGTACAAGCATTACCTTAGCCTCTGAGTTTTTTATGTGCTCTATTTCCGGTAATATTGATTTTGTATATTCACTATAAATTTGCACTGTATCAACGCTGTATCCGGATCTTCTAATAAAATTCAATTCAGTCTCATCAGCCTCAATACTTGTCATACTGTTGTCACTTAATATAGCTAAAGGCGAAACACCTTTACCCCGTTCCTGCAGATATTTAAAGAAGTCAAAGATTAGTTTTGTGTACATTATGTCATCCGCTTGTGTTCTAAAAAACCATTTGAAACCTCTTTGAGTAAGAGAATGTGCCGATGCCGAAGGTGTGACAAAGGGCACCTTTAAAGCTTCAGCCTGTATGGAAGCCAATTCTGTAACATTACTGTCGTATGCTCCTATGAGTGCGACTACTCCCTCCTCCTCAATTAAGCGTATTGCTTCCCTCTGACCTATAACGGGGTCTCCTTTTGTATCTGCAATTATCAATTTTATCTCTCTGTTATTCAGGTTTGATAGACCTTCACTATGTGCTAAAGGAAGATTTAAGTCATAATGATTATTTATAATTTCTGTCGCCAATTCTAAAGCCTGGATAATTGATTTTCCTACGGCTGCTCCCGGCCCTGTTAACGGATAGAGAGCTCCTATCTTTACATCTTTTGCAGCTTCTTCCACTTTTGGGGTTATGCTTTCTGAAATATTCTCCATAAATTAGCTCCTTTCAATAATTAGTGCTGTCCCCAAATGATGTAAATGCTTCCCCATAATTTAATATATGATATGCTGCAATACAAGTTACAGTTTGCATGAATTAATACTAAACTCCTATAAATAAGAGTATATTTTATTCTTCCTTTACAAAAAAATAAAGGCATCAAGGAATTTTCTCCTTAATGTCTTTTAAAGCTAATCTATATAAATTACTTTTTAGGTGCCAATATCATAAACATATTCTTACCTTCCAATTGAGCCGACTTTTCAATAGCTCCAAGGTCATCCATCTTAGCTAAAAACGAGTCAAAGACTTTAGTTCCGATGCTATAATAATTGTTCTGTCTTCCTCTGAATCTGATAGATACTTTAACCTTATCACCATCATTCAAAAACTTTTTTGCATTATTGGCCTTTATAGTAATATCATGGTCTTCAATAGTGGCACTTAATCGCACTTCCTTCAAACTAACAACCTTCTGGTTCTTTCTGGCCTCTTTCTGCTTCTTTGTCTGCTCATACAAAAATTTACTGTAGTCCATTATTTTGCAAACCGGCGGAACGGCATTGGGCGAAATCATAACTAAATCAAGTTCTTCATTTCTAGCCATTTCCAATGCTTCTCTCGTACTGACTATTTTGCTGTCTTCCCCAGCAACCAAACGGACTTCTTTTACTCTGATACCTTCATTTTTTAATGCATCTTTATTAATATATAACACCTCCAAGTTTTTTGCTATACAGCACCGTTTTGCTGCACGGCTTTACACTTAATAGTATCACTTTACAGCCATTGTTGCAAGTTTAATGTCTAGCTTTTTCGGATACTTCGATATTTACTTTCCGACCTCCTATCTTCTTACCCTTACAGTATTTTAAAACAGAACCCGCTGCATGTTCAGTTACATTTATAAAGGAGAACTTTTCCAATATATCTATATCTCCCACATCTTCTCTGTTTACATCCGCATTTTCATTCAAAAATTGCAGAAGTGATTTCGGATTAAGTCTATCCATACGACCCACATTTAAAAATAGTCTTGTATATCCGCCTTCGGAGCCTATTTCGTTTTCCGTATAATCATAGCTGATTTCCTTATTGTATACCATATCCATTAGTGCGGCAGCTATATCTATAAGATTAAATTCCTCATCAAGTTCAGTGGCTAACGGTATAAATCTCTTATACTCATCACCTTCCAACGTCTCTCTTATTCTTGACAGCATCCTTTTGTATTTAGATGTAAATATGTCGTCTATTGTAGGTACTTCTCTTCTTCTAATCTTACTTTTCGTTACCTTCTCAATATGTTTCAAAGTACTGTACTCTCTTGCGGTTACAAGTGTATATGCAATGCCCTCTCTATTTGCTCTTCCGGTTCTTCCTATCCTATGCAGATAGGATTCTACATCCTGAGGCAAGTCATAATTTATAACATGAGAGACATTTTCTACATCTATTCCTCTTGCTGCCACATCTGTAGCAATTAAAAACTCAAGATTTCCTTCTTTAAATTTTCTTAATGTATTTAATCTTTGATTCTGATTCATATCTCCATGCATGCCCTCAGCACTGTAGCCTCTGCTTTGTAATCCTTCTACCAGCTCATCCACGCCCTTTTTTGTTTTACAGAATATAATGGCTGCAGAAGGTTCATCCACATCAAGAATTCTGCAAAGGGATTCAAACCTATCCCTATTTTTTATCTCGTAATAATATTGCTCTACGGTTGATACCGTCATAGTATTTTTTAAAATTGCCACATGCTTTGTACCAGCCTTCATATATCTTTTAGACAGCTTTTTAATTTCATCCGGCATAGTGGCTGAAAACAACATGGTCTGCCTTTCCTTGCTGCAATTTTTTATTATTTCTTCAATATCATCTATAAATCCCATGTTCAGCATTTCATCTGCTTCATCTAAAACAAGAAAATCTATTTCCTCCAATTTTAATATTCCTCTTCCCATAAGATCAATGACCCTGCCTGGAGTTCCCACAATTATAT
>JAEZDX010000256.1 GCA_023417975.1 Bacillota bacterium | reverse complement strand
GGATGTAAAAGTATACAGTAGTCCAAATAGCAAGGCCTCTTATGCAAAATCCACCGGATTATTTACTCAACATATTTTAGATAAATATGAACTTTTTCCTATAGAGGATGAAGGACGACTGATGAATTTCAAAATAAGAGAGACCTTTTTCACTAAAATCTTTGCCTTATCTGAATATAGAAAAGTTATAGAAATTAACACACTTGACGCATTAGTTAATTATCATAAAAAAAATAATATGCTATTTAATTCTTTTAGTGCAAAAGGTACTAAAGAGTTAGAGCATATAATTACTGCTAACTATAGACAATTTCCGGATAATTTATTTGATAACTATGAATTGGTGCTACGGTCTGTACTGTCAAGATCACCAAGATACACTTCCAATATTAAAGTACTTCTTAGGGCTTTAGAATACTTCAGTAAATTCATATCTGCTCCTGAGAAACAATTTATTTTGGACAGCATCAACAAGTATAGACTGTGTCAAATACCGTTAAGTGTTCCACTTAATATAATAAAAGCTTATATAATAAGATTTGATATAAACCAACTTAAGGATCAAAGTTTCTTTGAACCTTATCCGTCCGAACTGGTGGAAATGAGAGACTCAGGTAAAGGAATATAGTGCATAAAAACCGACGCCATCAGCGTCGGTTCTTCATTATTTTCTCACTTGTCCTTGCCCATATATAATATACTTTGTACTTGTGAGTTCTTTAATGCCCATAGGTCCCCTTGCATGCAGCTTTTGTGTGCTGATTCCGATTTCTCCTCCAAACCCGAACTGTGCGCCGTCTGTAAATCTTGTAGATGCATTAACATAAACAGCAGCGGCATCAACTTCATTTAAAAATCTTTGAGCATTACTATAATTTTCAGTGATAATCGCTTCAGAGTGCTTTGAACTATACTTGTAAATATGATCTATCGCTTCATCTAATGAATCTACTATTTTGACAGCCATGATAAGATCCAAATACTCTGTACTCCAATCCTCTTCACAAGCTTCCTTAATATCCTTCAATATTTCAGCAGTTCTTTTACAACCCCGTAGTTCTACATTGTAATCATCCAGCTTTTCCTTTAGGTACGGTAAAAAATCCTCAGCAACAGAAGCATGCACCAGTAATTTTTCCATGGCATTACACACCCCCGGCCTCTGTGTCTTTGCATTGATTACTATATCTCTGGCCATATTAAAATCTGCGCTTTCATCTACAAACACATGACAATTCCCTACTCCTGTTTCTATAACCGGCACTGTGGAATTTTCTATAACAGTTTTTATAAGACCCGCTCCTCCTCTTGGGATAAGCACATCTATATATTCATTCAATTTCATTAGAACTTTTACTGCTTCCCTATCGGTATTTTCTATATACTGCAAAAAACCGTCAGGCAGACCTGCTTTAATGCCAGCATCACTTATTGTTTTTACAATAGCTTTATTCGAATTTACCGCTTCAGATCCGCCTCTCAATACAACAGAATTACCTGACTTTATGCATAACCCCGCTGCATCTGCAGTAACATTAGGTCTTGCTTCGTATATGATTCCTATTACCCCCAATGGGACTCTTACCTGACCTATGGATAAATTGTCAGGTGTCTTCCATGCTCTTATCGTTTCTCCGATGGGATCCTGAAGCCCGGCTATTTCAACCAAACCATCCGCCATATCTTTAATTCTTTTATTATTTAGCAGCAATCTGTCTAAAAGCGTTTTATTCAGTCCGGCAGCCTCTCCATTTTTCATATCTATACTATTTTCAGCAATTATTATATCCGCATTATCTATAAGTGCCGCTGCCATTACCCTTAGAGCATTATCTTTTATAACAGTGCTAATGAAGCTCATGCGTCTGGAAGCTTCCTTTGCCTGCTTTGCCTTTTGAATTACGTATTCCTTTATTTCCATATAATCACCCCAAATTTATTTCTTAGAACTTAGTATTACCTATTCACAATCAAAAAAAGTACCTATTGTTTCACCTTTTATCACCTTGTTTAAAATATCCGAAGCGGAACCATTTACAATTACCATTGCCGCACCGGATCCGTTAACTATCTTTGCCGCATTAAGCTTGGTAATCATTCCGCCTGTCCCTAAGGGTGAGCCAGCTCCCTCAGCTGAAGATGCAATTTCTTCATTCACAGTTTTAACATAATTAATTAGCTTTGCATCTTTGTTACATGTGGGATTACAGTCATAAAGTCCATCAATATCGGATAATAGAATCAGTAAATCTCCCTCAACAAGCTTACATACATGTGCTGATAAAGTATCATTATCTCCAATTTTAATCTCTTCAGTAGTGATAGCATCATTTTCATTAACTATTGGAATTACTTTATCCTTTAGCAGTGCTGAAAATGTGTTTTTCGCATGTTTAAGCCTTTTTCTGTCTGCCATATCATCTCTTGTAATTAATATTTGTGCTGTAGTCTTTCCATATTCACCAAATATTTTATCGTACATATGCATCAATCTTACCTGACCTACCGCAGCACAGGCCTGCTTTCGAGACATGGACTTCGGCTTTTCCTTAAGTCCCAGTCTTCCCATACCGGCAGCAATAGCTCCTGAAGATACCAGCACTATCTCCATGCCCATATTATGAAGATTTGAAATTTGTCTCACCAAATTATCTATCTGACCTAGATTCAATAACCCGCTTGGGTAGGTAAGTGATGAAGAACCTACCTTAATGACCACTCTTCTTACGTTTTTCATATAATCTATTCTTCGTTCCATAATTGTTGCTTAACAGCGCCCCCCTTTTTTAGCCCCAACATAAAAATACTTTATAACATTTTACTATATTGCCTGCAAAAAAACCAGTGCCGCCATATTTAACAAGTGATTTACAATATGTCACTTGCTAAAATGGCGGCAGCCTGCTAAGACTATGTTATTATAACTTTATTTCTTTCTTTATGCCTTTTGATAAAATATTTTTATATTGTATATACTCGTATATATTTTCATCGATAAGCTCGCTGAAGTCCTTAAATTCTTCCAAGGTTAAAGAAAGAATATCCTTGTCTTTATCTTCACAGTACAAAACTATTTTTCCTACTACACCGTGGGCATCTCTAAATGGCATTCCTTTGCACACAAGGTAATCTGCAACCTCAGTAGCATTCAAAAAACCTTTACTTACCGCCTTTTCCATACTTTCCTTTTTTACAATCATAGTATCAATCACATCTGCTGCAATATTAACACATGAAATAACTGTATCCAGCGCATCGAAGAAAGCCTCTTTGTCCTCCTGCATATCCTTGTTATATGCAAGCGGAAGCCCTTTCAAAACTGTAAGCAACGCCATAAGCGAACCGTATACCCTGCCTGTCTTTCCTCTGATGAGTTCGGCAGCATCAGGATTCTTCTTTTGTGGCATGATGCTGCTTCCCGTAGAATATTCATCACTGATTTGAATAAAATCAAATTCTTTGCTGCTCCACAATATGAGCTCTTCCGACATTCGGCTTAAGTGCATCATTATTATAGAAAATGCGGACATGAGCTCAAGTAAATAGTCCCTATCGCTTACACCATCTAAAAAATTATCCACAGGCTTCTTAAATTGCAGTTTTTCCGCAGTGTAAAGTCTGTCTATTTCATAGGTGGTACCAGCCAAAGCTCCACAGCCTAGTGGACTCTCATCCATGAGCTCCAAGGCATTTTCCAGTCTTTTCTTATCTCTTTTGAACATTGATGCATATGCACCCATATGGTATTTAAAGGTTATTACCTGTGCACGCTGTAAATGGGTGTATCCCGGCATAATTGCCTGATTAGCCTCGCCTTTTTTTATTAATACTGTTATAAGAAGCTCTATACATTCTATTACCTCTGCCGCTTTTCTCTTTGAATAAAGTCTCATATCTACTGCAACTTGATCATTTCTACTTCTTGCTGTATGAAGCTTTTTTCCTGCATCCCCAATTTTTGCAGTTAAATTCAATTCGATAAAGCTGTGAATATCTTCATAATCGCCTTCTATTTTAACAGTACCGCTGCTTATATCTTGGTATATATGTTGTAAGCCCCCAATTATTTTAGAACAATCCTCTTCACTGATGATTTTGCATCTTTCAAGCATTTGTGCATGAGCGATGCTTCCTTCTATATCTTCCTTCCAAAGAGTTTTGTCAAAGCTTAAGGAGGAGTTAAAATCCTCCATAAGACTGCTTTCCTTCTCCTTAAATCTTCCTCCCCAAAGCTTCATAAAACATCATTCCTCATCTTTTTTACTATTAACCATAGCCTTAATCTTGTATGGCAGTGAAAATAATTTGATAAATCCTGCTGAATCTTTGTGATCATATAGCTCACTGGCACCAAAGGAGGATATTCCTTCATCGTATAATGCATTCGGTGTATCTATTGCTGCTACCATCATGCTTCCCTTATACAATTTAAGCTTTACACTGCCAGTTACATTTTTTTGAGTAACATCTATAAATGCATCCAACGCTTCCCTTAATTCAGTAAACCATAATCCGTCATACACCAATTCGGAATACTTAATGGCAACAATTTCTTTAAAATGGTAGGTCTGTTTATCTATTGTAAGCCTCTCCAGCTCTTCATGTGCAGCATATAAAAGAGTTCCGCCCGGAGTTTCATAAACTCCCCTTGACTTCATACCTACTAAACGATTCTCAATAATATCAATTACCCCTATACCGTTTCTGCCCCCAATTTTATTGCATTCCTCAATCAATTCAACCGGAGAAAGCTCCACACCGTTTATTTTCTTTGGAACACCGCAATCAAAATATACTTCTACATATTCGGGTTTATCCGGAACATCTTCAGGATGAATAGTCATCTGATATAAATCCTTTTTATGTTCATTCTTAGGATCTTCCAAGTCCCCGCCTTCATGACTTAAATGCCATAGATTCTTATCCCTTGAATAAATTTTTTGTTTTGTAACCGGAACCTCTATGCCTCTTTGCTCAGCATAATCTATAGCATCTTCCCTTGATTTTATATCCCAAATTCTCCAAGGCGCTATTATTTTTATAAATGGATCAAAACAAGCTATTCCAGTTTCAAACCTTACTTGATCATTTCCTTTTCCGGTACAGCCATGACATATATACTGAGCTCCTTCTATATGAGCTATCTCAACAAGCCTCTTTGCAATTGATGGTCTTGCAAAGGAAGTTCCAAGCATATATTTCCCTTCGTACTTTGCTCCGCTTTTGATTGCATTGTATAAATATTCAGTAACGAACTCTTCCTTTAAATCCTCCACGTATATTTTATCAGCACCGCTCTGTATAGCCTTAGCCTTTACAGCTTCCATGTCATCACCTTGACCTACATCTGCACAAACGGCTATTACTTCGCAATCATAATTTTCTTTTAACCAAGGAACGATTATTGATGTATCTAATCCTCCTGAATATGCTAAAACAACTTTCTCTTTCATCATTTATTCCCCCTACTAAAAAATGTTTCCCCTAAATCCAAGTTTAATCATATTATAAAATATTTATTATAATTATGCAATAGTTTATTATAATTATACATATTTTTTTCGGAATAACTTTAATCCGAAATACACAAACTTATTTTATAAATCACTTTATTTGGAGGTCTTAATATGGACAGAGAAACTACAACTTCAATAAATGAACTTAATGCATATTTGAAAGGTGAATATATGGCCATTGACAGCTACGAGAAATATATAGAAAAGCTTCACGCCCCACAAGCTAAAGAGGATATGAATAGTATACTTAAAGATCATAAAGAGCATGCTCATATAATCTCTGAAAGGATAAAACAGCTTGGCGGTAATCCTGTGCAAAGCGTGGGTATAAGCGGCAAAATGGGTGAATTGATGAATTCCATAAAAAATATTGGACCTCGCTCTGATGAAGAAATTTTCCGAGAAGCCAGCTATTGGGAAGAAAAGGGTACAAATATGGCCCATGAAATTGTAAAAGGAGATTTGGATCCGGAAAGCGGTTCAATAATTGAAAATATAATTAATACCGATAGAAGTCACATCGATACATTGAAGAAGCATTTTCATTAATTCCGGAGCCTCATAAGCCCCGGTTTTTTCATTAATTTCTTGACTTAACACAGTATAACTGTGATATACTTAAATATGATATTTTCGAAGGAGTTGTAGAAATAAACCATGTTTGGATATGTTACTCCCTGTAGAATGGAACTAAAGGTCAAGGATTACGAAAAATTTAAGGCTTATTATTGTGGCCTTTGTCACGCTATTAAAAATGATTTTGGTAATATACCTAGGATTTCACTTAACTATGATATGACTTTTCTTGCAATATTACTTGATTCTTTGAATAACAATAAGCTGCAGTCAAAAAAGTTTACTTGCGCTGGGCATCCAACTAAAAAAAAGCTTCTTATAATTAATAATGAGCCTTTAAAATATGCTGCCGAGTGCAATATTGTATTGACCTACTTTAAGCTTATTGATAATATTAATGATGATAACACTTTAAAAAGCAGGATTGCTTCTATATTTTTGAAGCGATACATTAAAGATAATAATTTAACTGCTGTTATAAATAAATCATTAAATAGTCTTTATAATATGGAAAAGGAAGCATATAAATACAATATAGATGAGATTTCGCATGCCTTTGCAGACTTAACCGGCAGCGTGATTTCAAACTATGTAGACGATACTGAAGACTTTAAGGAACAGCTTTATTGGCTTGGTTATAATCTTGGAAAGTGGATTTACATAATAGATGCATGGGATGACTTGGAAAAGGATATGAAGGAAAAGAAGTTTAATCTCATAGCTGAGTTATATAACACTGATGATAAGGATTATACGGCATTAAAAAAAGAGGTTGAAGATAGAATAGATTTTATTCTTACCGCATGTGCCGCAAGCTGTCTGGAATTTGTTGAAAAACTTCCTTTGAAAAAGAATAAGGAACTTTTGATAAACATTTTAGAATTAGGTTTAATGGAAAAAATGGACACTGTTTTTAAAAGGAGTGAATTAGTCAATGGCGAATCCATATGAAGTACTGGGCGTTAAAGAAGGCGCATCCAGAGAGGATATAAAAAAGGCCTACAGAGAATTGGCAAAAAAATATCATCCTGATCAATTTGGTGCAAATCCTTTAAAGGATTTAGCTGAGGAAAAGATGATAGAAATAAATGAAGCTTATGAATATTTGATGAAGCATACTTCAGATTCATCATCAAGCAACAATTACAAGAGCAGCGAAAATTACAATAACAATTCCTATTCTGAACGTAATGAGGCACCGCGCGCTCAGTACAGCACTGTCCGCTCAGATATGCAAAGAGGCAATTATAGAGCTGCTGAAGCGTCACTTAATTCAATTGTTAACAGAGATGCAGAATGGTATTATCTCATGGGTATGCTTCATATGAAAAAGGGTTGGTATGACAGTGCTAAGAATTATCTTGCCACTGCATACAACATGAATCCATCTAACCCTGAATATAATGATGCCTATAACAATGTAAATAACAGAAACCGAAATTACAGAGATAATTATTACGGAAGAAAAAGCAGAGATGACGAAGCTTGTGATTTCTGTATGAAATTATGGTGCTTGGATACTCTTTGTGAATGTTCCGGTGGAGATTTAATAGGCTGCTGTTAAAATATATTATGGAGGTGATGATGTGAGTAGGACTTTAAAAATTGCGCGAGGCGGTTTATATGCAGCTTTGACGGTTTTGCTTCTGTATATAACTAATATACTGCCCACAAGCAAGCTTACACTGCTTACAGCGGCATCAGCAATAATACCATATTCTATATTGACAACAGGTGTTAGAAACAGTTTTATAGTATACGGAGCTTCATCAGTACTTTCTCTCATTATTGGGTTAAGAGGCGCAGCTGTAGCTTATATAATGTTTTTCGGCTTATATGGTTTTGTAAAATACTATGTAGAAGCAATGAATAAAATACCATATGAAATACTTATAAAACTTGTTTATTACAATATAAGCTTATTTGTAATCTATAATGTTTATACCGGCTTATTTACCTCTTCACTTGATGCACAGCTTCCAATATATGTTCTCATAGCAGGTGCACAAGCAGTATTTTTCATTTACGATTATGCTCTAACTATTCTCATTAATTATATGCGAAAGAGATTTATCAAATCTTAACTTAAACAGGCATGCCTCTTGGCATGCCTTATGTATTTATTAAACTTTAATATTAATAATTAGAAAGGAAACTTAAAATGAAATATATAGCTGCATATATTATGCTGATCAATGTGATTGGAATAATTGTCATGTATAAAGACAAACAATCTGCAATAAAACATCAATGGAGAACAAAAGAATCAACTCTTTTTATTATAGCCTTGCTCTTCGGAAGCTTAGGTATTCTTTTAGGTATGAGACTTTTCAGACACAAAACCAAACATTGGAAATTTGTAGTATTTATCCCTCTCATTCTCGTTTTACAAATTATTATACTTTACTATGCATCCTTTTTGTAATTTCCCAATATCTTAAAATCTGTACTTATTGACTTTATGTCGGCAAGTCCGCTTCTAACTTTTTCATCCTTAAGGTTTCCTTCAAAATCTATATAGAAGGAATATTCCCAAGGTTTTCCCATTATCGGTCTTGATTCTATCTTCATCATATTTAATTTATTCTCGTAGATTATTTTAATATCATTATATAGTGAACCCGCCACATGAGGCAGCGTCAGAATTATACTTATTTTATCCGACTCATTCTTTAACTCAATATCTCTGCCTATAATAACAAATCTCGTATAATTATGCTCATTTGTATTTATATCCGGTTTTATTATATCCAGTCCATACAGCGCTGCAGCCCTCTTACTTCCTACTGCTGCCTTAGTCTTTGAATTGCACTGCTTAACATATTCCACACTCTTTGCTGTATTGTAATAATTAAACAGCTTCCATCCATTTTGACTTTCCAGAAAAGTTTTACACTGCTGGAGTCCTTGTGTATGAG
>JAEZDX010000225.1 GCA_023417975.1 Bacillota bacterium | reverse complement strand
GTTCAGTTATATCTCTGAAAAAGACAGAAATTCCATCAGACTTTGGATATATATTTATTGCAAACCACCCGTTAATTTCCTTGAAGAACCTTTCAAAATATACTGACTTTCTATCTTTTAAAGTCTTAGTATATTCTTTATATATCTTTTCATCTTCTACTTGAGGAAACAAATCAAGTATACGTCTCCCGACTATTTTTCCATTATACTTATTTACATACTTTTCAAATTCACTATTTGCATATGTAATCCGTCTTTCTCTATCCAAAGTAAAGAATGCATCTTTGATGCTTTCCAGAATATCTACAATCTGCTTATTTGATTCTTCTAGGCTCAGCTCAATTTTCTGCATTGACATAATATATTCTATTGCAAAGTATGTTATTATTGCGCCTAATAGCGATATCCATATATAGTCAAACAGTATCTTCCGAGAGCTTAATTCATCATCGATAAGGTATATAAAAGCCATGCAAGTGGCAAGCAATCCGAATATATTCATTACAATGTATTTTTTCATATTTGAAAAACTAGTTTTACTTACAAATGAGCAAAACATTCCTATGGCTATCGCAACTGACATTCCCACTATAGAAGCCGTGTTTATGCCATAATACGCTAACCTAAATAATGCAATTATGATACAAGTAATTATTACAGATATAGGTCCACCCATTACTGCAGAACTTATAGTCGCAATATTTCTTAAATCTACTATAACAGTTCCTGAAACCTTTATTGAATATATCATAAGAAATATTCCCAAGGCGCCAAAACATATACCTAGTAATATTCGTATACGAAATGGATCGCTTTTTGAGCTATAATCCCTCTTTAAGATTTGACCTATTATAAATAATTGTGCGAGTACTATAGAAAAGTTTACAAACAAATCACTATACATAAATTTCACCTGCCATGCCCAATGCGCTTATAATGCATAAATTACTTTTGTTCGTCAACTAAACCGTTCATATATGCAAAGGCTACCAGCTGGGCTTTGTCTTTAAGAAATAACTTAGAAATTATTTCGGTTATTATGTTTCGAACTCTTCCTTCGGTTAAAAATAATTTATGCGCTATGTATGATGTATCCTTCCCCTGAGCTATTAGATTAACAATAGTTATTTCGCGCTGAGAAAGTAATACTTTGAAATCTCCTAATTTTATCTCCTTCTCTATCTTTTTTTCACTTTTTACTTCTTTGCTCCTTGAAGCTACTTTATAAACATCCTTATGAATAATGTCCAGACCCGAAGCCATGCTCTTCATAGCCAGTATCAGTTCTTCCGATCCTATGCTTTTTAAAACATACCCATCCGCTCCGTTTTGCATAGCAATCTCTACATCATTCAAGTCTTGTGAAGAAGTCAACATCATTATCTTAATATTACTATTTATTTCTTTAATCCTTCTAGTTGCCTCTATTCCATCACATACAGGCATAACAATATCCATCAGTACCAAATCCGGGGTACTTGCAGAGCAGATCTGTACTGCCTCTTCTCCATTATCCACAGAAGCAACAACCTGAAAATCACTAAACTTTTCAATAGCATGTTTTAAACAATCTCTGAGTAACTTTTGATCATCTACAATCAGCACTTTCATTTGAACAGCTCTCCCTCTAGATATTCTTACTACATAACTTTCATCATATAATTTTTAAGTATCAGTATTATATCTCTGATTTCTTTTTCTATTGCGTCGAATAAGCTATTTATATTTTCAATTCTATGGGCTTTTATGTCGGCATCCAGTGTCATAATCATGTCTTTTGCCTTATCTGCGTTTACATATAATACGAGGCTCTTCAAGGCATGTAAATCCTTCACTAGCTTTTCTTTATCCATGTTTTTTAGGCTATTCCCAATTTCCTGTAAAAGCTTCATAGAGCTTTCCTCAAATGTATCAACAATTTGCTTAAAAAATTCCATATCTCTTCCTAGCTTTTTAAATACATTTTCGGCCTCAAACTTATGGTAACTAAAACTCCCGTTACATCCGGGCCATATGATGCTATGCAGCACGTTTCCTGAATTGGCTGCATCCGTTGAAAGCCTTTCCGTCTCTTTAATTAATTCTATCACCTTATCCTCATCAAAGGGTTTACTTATGTATCCGCATGCCCCTGCATCAAAGGACTGCTTTATGCTAAGCTCGTCCGCCATAGCTGTAAGCATTATAACGGGTATGCTTTTCAATTTATCATGTCTTTTTACCAAACGGCAAATTTCATGTCCACTAATTCCAGGCATCATTATATCAAGAATAATAATGGACGGGTTAATCTCACATATAGTATCAATTACTTCGGAAGTTATATTGTCGCATATAGCGAAAACCTCATATCCCTCATCTTCAAGGATTTGGCGCATGAGCCTTATATTAAAAGGCATATCATCAATTAAAAGAATCTTTTTTCTCATACTACCCCACCTAAGTTCTAATATCTTAATTAATAGTATAGCATATTTCCATTTAGGAGTCCTATGGGTTAATTTACAACACAAACTATTACATTATAATGTAAAGAAGGTGTCCTATTTCGAATACCACTTTTTTATGCTCTCCGCACTCTCTTCACTTGGATAATACATCTTATCTGAGCCGTCTTTACCAATGGCAAATACCGAAAAACCCAGGTTCCATTGTTCGTATTCGAAACAAAGCCTATAGGCTTCAAAGCAATTAGCCTGCTCTTTATTATCTGATTTATTAATACCTTCAAAATTCCATGGTTCTATGGAAGCCTTCCCTGTTTTCGGAAATCCGAGTTCACCGAAAAAAACAGGTTTACCCCATTTATCATAAAAATTCTTAAGCTCTTGTTTAACGTTTTGCTTTCTATTGTATCTTTGAGTGCTCTGTAACGCATTAACCAAATTGTCAACAGTATTTTCGGACTTATCTGTAAGCTCAAAATATGCAGCCACAGATATAAAATCCAATTTTGAGAATAATCTATTATTCAGTTTGTTCTCGTATTCCAACTTCAATTTATCCTCTATTTCTTTTGTGCTATTATCGTTCCAATTTGCAGTTACCCAATAATTAGTTCTGTAGCTTACCAAGCCTTTGTAGTATCTTCTTACATAATCTATAGTGTCACAAAAGCCTGCTTCATTTTTTTCAAATTTTGAAAAATTACTTCCTATGTACATTGCATCAACATGATATGGAATTGCAATATCATCAATTAATTTCTTCAACACCTCTGTTTTCCAATTATTAAAAAAATTATTCATATTATTAGGCAGCCACTCCGTCTCGGATTCACTGCCGTCCCTTATCCATGGATATGGCTCTAAAATAATATTAACCTTTTTCTTTTTGAGTCTTTTTATAAGCTTCTTTGCTTTCTCTTCACTCCAGCCTTCTATTTTCATATCACTGGCAGTTATATTATCTATATTGATCACAACTGGAATATTTACTGTATTAAGCCCCAAGCTATCTATATCCTTTATAGCAGTATCAATATCATAATCAGTGGATAAGTTTCCTGATTTAATTTTAACGGAGAATTTACTATTCAATGTTTTTCCATCTATTTTGTTTAATAGCCTCGAAATATACCCCCTAGTATCATAATTGACCCGGAATATATAAAATACGATTAATAGCCCAAAGACCAAGCTTAATATGATTGTTTTTTTTCTCTTCATTTTTTATCCTCACTGATTTTCTAATTATTGATAAGCCGACTTAATTAAACCTCTAGTACTCTAACATTTATTATAACCAACTATTTTACACAACTCCACAAAAGCTTTTTTATCTCATCACTGCAGTACCAATAAAAGTTTGCACTTATTCATAAGAACATTAAAAAATTATTTACTTTATATTAGTTGCTTACCTGAAAGGTTTAGCATAAAATTGTTATAAACTAGAGTTTTTCATCTGTAAAGTAACTGTGGAAAATCGATTTTATAGGAGCTGATTTTATATTGGAAAATATTATTCATAGTATAGAGGCTATAGCTAACGAAATCCATGAGAAATTGATATGTATACGCCGAGATATTCACGCTCATCCTGAACTTGGATTCAAAGAAACAAGGACCTCTGCTCTTATAGCAGGAGAACTGGAGGCACTGGGCTTAGAGGTACAAACCCATATCGCAGTTACAGGAGTAGTTGGGTTATTACGTGGTAAATATCCGGGCAAAACTTTACTATTAAGAGCCGACATGGATTGCCTTATGATTGATGAGTTAAATGATGTGGAATATAAGTCACAAAATCAAGGTTTAATGCATGCCTGTGGCCATGAT
>JAEZDX010000212.1 GCA_023417975.1 Bacillota bacterium | reverse complement strand
AGTCAATGCCACCCAGTGTATAACCAACCTTCTGTTTTAATTCGATTTCATGTTCTAGAAATTTTTTACCCAAAACTTGTATCTCACCACTATCAATACGAGTCATATTTAAAATTGATTTTATCGTGGTGGTTTTTCCAGCACCATTGGCACCGATAAACCCCATTATATAGCCCTTTTCCAGTTCAAAAGAAACATCTTTCAACTGAAAATTTTTGTATTTTTTATTTAAATTCTTAATTTCTAAAGCAAGCATTTAGTACCCTCCCTCTTTAATTGTGTATATTGTATATGCACAATATATCAAACTAGAATTATTATGTCAATAATTTTGCTAAAATCCATATCTATTCAAACTGAAAAAATCGGATGGGTTAGAACATAAAATACATCAATTCATTAGTATCGTGACGAATCTAATATTCCGCCAACCATTAACCTGGCAAGCTTTGTTCAGTATCTGGACGATAATTTTGATGCACAAGACATTAAAAGTGTTCTTACATTAATGTATAGCTAAGACAGAAATATGATAGGCATAGTGGATTGGGTTAAAGGCACTTTGGAACTATGACGTATATAATGTAGAAACACAAAGTTCTAATAAAACATAGAAAAGCTATACCCCTTGAAATTACTAGGGGTATAGCTTTTTACTGTGTGCATAACACTGTGTACACGCCGTTATAGTATAAAAATAAGCGACTGTGTATACACAATCACTTATCTACTCTATATAATCTCAAAGTATTTCAAGGCATCCTTAATTGCTTCCACCTTATGTGCTGGTGCTGATTAATGTGGGTACTTTAGTTCTTCGACTGAATTAGGTGCGTCATACATAGGTAAACCAAGTGAACGCTTAACCTCAGCAATATAAGCTGTATGCACTTTAAATCCGTATTTACTCTCTACATATTCCTGTATCATTGCATAAGTAACTTGCTTTGGTAGCCTATCAACACTCTCATCATACTCCATTTTTACACTGATAAAACCATCTGCATTTTTGTGGGTTAATTTAACTACCGTCTCAACATGTGTTATGGCAATAAAGTGATAATTTTATCGCTCTTTATTTTCTGTAAATAGTTAATGAACTTCCTAGTGGTATTCATATCTAAAGCTGAGGTTGGTTCATCGAAAATCATTAATGCAGGACTCATTTTTAGGTCTATTAATAACCTTAACCAACGTGGAATAGCTTGGGAATGTGGGTGGAGGCGAGTTATGGCTTGCCATATACCTTTGTATTTTTTGAATATCGTATTTATTGTTGGATTCTTCGGATATATCTAATGAATTTCGATAATTGAGCGTTATCCCCGAAAGGTGCTCGTAATAGGATGAGTTTGAGATGTCATTTTTTTCTAAAAATTTTTTAAATTCCTCAAATCTTCGATAATTTGTTTTGTCTAAGACTGTTTTGATTTTTACATTTACCCTGTCAGTTAATAATTTTTGCACACCGGAGATTATTTTGTCGTATACTCTATTATCTGGTTTCTCACCAGAATAACGGCAATCCATATGTACCTCCTTTATCCCATCTATTGAAATATGAATCTCCTCAATTCTTGAAAGTGGAAGATCATCGTAATATTTCAATAGATTCACACCATTTGTAAACAATAAGAGTTTTGACTTCTCCCATTTTGTAGCTATGTAATTTATCAAGCCGACAGTACCTTTATTTATCAATGGTTCACCGCCAGTTATCCTAATATATGGGGTTTCATCAATTTTGTTTTGCTCATCAGCATAGGTACGATAGAACTCAAAAATAGCATCCACATGGTCTTTTGTCATATTCTGACCGCTATTTAAGCGTGAATGTACATAACAATAAGAACAGCTCATGTTGCATGCTCTTGTCAATTCTATAGAAAATCTATAGTCTTCAGCATACTTATTTTTTAGATTAAAATAAACAGACTCAATTAGTTTGTCTTCGAATAGTCTCTGTCTCTCATCTGTCAGAAATTGCTTCTCAATGATTAGCTTATTGTATAATTCAGCTTCGGCTTCATTAAAAGAGACTAGACCATCCTTATCACCCATACTTCTTATTACGGCGATTTCATGATCGTTAAGTAACCTTCTCCTACCCGAAATCAGGTTAATCAGAAAAGGTTGAAACTTATTCGAGTTTTTTATTTATCAGTAAATTGTTAAAGATTAACACGATTATACCTCCACATTTTTGTTTCTGTAAAAAAGCCAATCTCAACTCTAGCTAGTTTCTGTAGCCTTCCTTAAGATTTTCATTCCATCACTTATATAGTCTTTGTAAGGCCAAAATGGAAGCTTCATCGGAACTATAGCGGAAATAAATTGGAATACATTCACCCAGAAAGTAAACGTCAAAAACCAAACCAAATTTTTCTGTTCAAACGTTAATTCGTTAGCCGTAATGATTTGTAATAAAAATCTCAGTACAACAATAAAGATTACATTTGCCAAGGATCCACCGAGAAACATCATAATGTATTTAAACTTGGATTCCTTATTTTTAGATTCGTAGTTGAAAGCTCCCCCTGTCAGAAAGACACTTACAGTAAACTTTTTGAGTTTTATAATGTGCCAACCTGTGCCTATAGTAATATGCCAGTCTTTGTCGCGAAAGAATATGCGGTACATAAGGGCATGACCCATTTCGTGAACAAGGATGACCAAAAACATGGATATCCATACAAGTAGCAGAAGTAATAGAATATTCATCAAAAGTTCTGCAATATACATAATATAATACCATCCTTTACATTATTATAGAATATTCCTTGATGTACTATTCCCAGATAGCAACTTAAACATCTCCAAACTCCTGGCAAGATATGTGATCCATTACAGCTACTCTATAGATTGATATAAATTTTTTATCCTGAAAATGAATCAACAGTACAGTGCAAAGTTTAAGCTAGAAGCAGTTAAAAGAATAGAGAGAACAGGTGAAGCAGTAACTGCGGTAGCAAAAGAATTAGGGGTAAAAGCAACAAAACTACAAGGTTGGGTAACAAGGTATGGGCAATCTCCAGATGCTACTTTTCCTGGTAGTAGTCATCTTAGTCAGGAGGATGAAAAGTTAAGAAAACTAGAAAAAGAAAACAGAGAGCTCAAGTGAGAATATCCTTAACCGAGACTTCTCTGTGGACAAAAAATTGTTGGGACAATGCTCCTATGGAATCCTTTTGGGGAAAGGTCATATATGTACCTAAAAATGGAATAGTTATATAAATAAAATATTGCTTTAATTGTATAACTTTTCCTGATAATTTACAACATAAATTGGCTGTTTTAGTCACACATTTAGACTAATGCTAATAAGTCAAACAATAAAAAAGGTACTACTTTTCAAAATAGTACCTTCTCAATCACTATTCTATTGTGTTCCCACACTCCATATCAATACCATCGAATCATTAATGTATTTTTTCAACTGTTTATTGCGAATTTTATCGCCATCATTTGTAAAAACAGAATGGTTGAAAAAGTGCCTAAAATTAAGGATTCCTATATAGTTTTTAGTTGTAGCAGTACACAGGTCTCCACATGTGTCGGATTGGGTATAGGAACATGCTTTTTTACTGTCCACCACATCACTGACACCCATCTTATAGATGAATGTCAGTTTAAGTGGGTCTATAGTTCCATCCTCGTTGGTAGCACCAACTATAACCCTATCTACTACTGCCTCAAAAACAGCCTTGTCAAAGACTTGCAGTGTTTCATTTGTCTCTAACGCCTTTCTAAAACTATCCAGACGCTGTTGAACCAGCCTATCGTCTGTTGCCTGTGCTTGTAGTAACTGCCTTTGCTCGCGCAACTGTATAAGTTCTGTATCTAGCTCTACTTTCTTGGCAGTATAAGTCGGCCTATCGACCGTACCGTCAAGCAAGGCTTCAAGTAAATTCTTACTCTTAGTTTTAAAGTGTGTTTATGCTTTTATTCAGCTTATTCAACTGCTTTTCGGTACTGTTATCGCTCAGGCTTGCTTCCATTCTAGCTAAGAACTCCGATAAAAAACCTCTTTATTGTCACCACACATAAGTCTGTAACTCTCTACAAATGCACCTTCAATGGTGCTTTCATCAATACCTTTACAATAAGGGCAGTTGTGTTTACCTTTCTTCGTTGCCACTACGCACTGCCTTTTATACTCAATACTCTTATCAATCATCATTAGCCTTCTAACCAACTTTTTAGTAAAGCTGTCTGTTTAGCATACTGCCTTAATGCCTCCATTGTACCAAATACTTGCTCTGTTCCTAATTTCTTTTCTTCAATAGATGCAACTTCAATTCCCAAAGAGCGTTTAAAGCTATAGTTAAGCCAACCAAGCATTCCACCGAATCCAGATGCAAGTACCGTTTCCCAATTCACATGACAACTTCCTACTATTGCTATATATGCCTGATACAGCGCTTTAAATTTATCTCTGTCCAACTCACCATTACCATTGTTAGCCCAATAATTAAGCACTTCCAATAGTTCCTGATATGGATTTACATATCCTGCAGCTTCCCAATCAATAATGTATGGATTATTATCTTTCCACATAACATTTTTGGGGTCTAAATCCCTATGGCTAAGTACCAAATTACTACTCAAAGAAGTGTAAGCTTCAACTAACCCATGACTCCACTTATTCAAATCGTCTATCATATTGGATAATTGGTGTATCCATTCTGCATTTATATCCTGTCCCATTAAGAGGTACTTACTCCAATCATATACTTCCGGTGCCTCTATTTCTTTAATTATACCTGGAATAATAATATTCGCTTTGTGCATCTTTGCTAATTGTGTTCCTATCTTATTACAGTCTTGTAAAGATATTTTAGGGGGGAATATTGACACTCCATCCAACCAGTTAAACACCATAAAATATTGTCCATCCAACTTTAATAATGGGTCGTTATTAAACTGAAT
>JAEZDX010000188.1 GCA_023417975.1 Bacillota bacterium | reverse complement strand
GCAGTCGTTTCTTTAAGCTTGTAATGATTTCATTTGTACTTATATTACCTACATAATAAAGTACTATTTTTTCCTTTTCCTTGTCATAAATGCAGCAGGCACTTTTTACCCCTTCAATCACATTTACATTGACTTCTATCTCGCCAAGCTCTATCCTATGACCCATATGCTTTATTTGATAGTCCTTTCGAGAAACGAATACCAATTCTCCTCTTTCATTGTATTTTCCCAAATCTCCTGTTTTGTAAATAAGCTCGGGGTATACAGTATTTAATGGGTTTTGAACAAAAACCTCATTAGTTTTTTCAAAGGCTTTATAGTAGCCTAAGGTCAGTGCTGTACCTCTTATACAGATTTCTCCAAGCTCACCCCTTACAGGCACCTTATTATCCTTGTCCAACAAAATAATATCCGTATTTTTGAAAGGACGTCCAATTGGAAGAGTATCTCCTTCTTCAAAGTCTCTCTCTACCTTAAAATAACAGCTCATGCCTGTAGCCTCGGTAGGCCCGTACAAGTTAACAAATTTTGCTTTAGGCAAGCTTTTCCTCCAAAGATTAAACTGCTTAATTGGAAAAACCTCGCTTCCGAAGGCAATAGTATGCAAATACTTCGGAACTGCTTTGTTAAATACACCAAATGCGGATATCATTGTCAAAGCAGAAACTACCCAACATACCGTATTTATTTCGTGTTCATTTAAAAATTCCACCAATTTCATTGGAAACATAAACAAGCTCTTTGGAATAATATAAGTTGTTGCACCATACTTTAAGGTTGGATACAGTTCCTTTAAACAAGCATCAAAATAAAGAGGTGTTTGATTTCCAAATACCGTATTCTCATTAAACCCAAGTACTTCTGATAAGCTCTCAATATAATCAATAACTGAACGGTGGCATGCCACCACACCCTTTGGAATACCCGTTGAACCAGATGTAAATACCACATATATAGGATCCGTATCTATAGCAGACTCTCGAATTTTTAGCATTGCTGTCTCATCGATTACTGTTTTAATTATTTCGTCATAAATATATACGTCCCCCATGTACTGTAAGTCCATGACAATTTTTTTAGTTATGTCATCGCAAATAATAGCCTTTGGATTTAAATTCTTCAATATAAGCTCTATGCGGAAAAGCGGCATTTCTTCATCTATTGGAACATAATAATCCCCTCCATACACCACGCCGAAAAATGCTGCTATAGCATTAGGATGCTTGGTCATAAAAACAACAACAGGCTGCTTATATATTCCATGCTTACTTAAAAAGCTTCCAATAGCTCTTCCATTATCAAAAACCTGTTGAAATGTAATTCCCATTTGCTCATTTGCAAAAGCAATTTTATCCGGAACACGTTTCACTGTACTTTCCAAATACTCCAAAACATTATATTGCATAATTATCTCCTTATGTTGTTATTAGTGATTCATATTGCTTCTTTAGCAATCTGTTACAGGAAAGAATACTGGCTTTTGCCAACACTTCCAAGGCATCTATATAGCCTGCACCTAATCTGTAATCCCTTTTTATAAGTGATAGCTCCGTACAACCAAGAATTATAACCTGTGCTCCATTATTTCTTAATTCCTGTGAAACCTCCATAAACTTGTCCATATTTGGCGGTTCACCGGCTTTAATTTGCTTATAGATGATATCCATAATAATTTGCTGAGATTTCTTTGACGGAAGTACATATTCAATACCTGCTTCTGATAATTCCTTCTGAAATACCCCGCTTGCCACCGTACCGTCCGTAGCTGTTATACCAACTAAATTAATCCCGCTTCTCTTTAAGTGCAGAACTGTTTCTTTCACCATATCAATAATCGGCACCATGATTTCACTGCTCAACTGCTCATGAAAATAATGAGCTGTTATGCAAGGAATTGCAATATAAGCAACTCCTTGCTCAAAAAGCTTTTTACCTATATTAGTCATTGCAATTACAGGATTGTCCTTACTTCTGCCTAATATATAATCGGTACGGTCCGGGATGGATGGGCAATTATAGATAATCATATCCAAATGCTCTTGATCGCAATGTGCATTTGTCATCTTAATTACAAGCTCTAAAAAATAAGCTGTCGCACCCGGTCCCAACCCGCCTATAACTCCTAACTTCATCCTACCATCAACTCTTTTCATTACTCATTGGCTCCTGCTATTTAGCAGGGGTAGCCGGATATTTGGACGCATCCCAAACATGACTTTTACCGTGCTTGCTTGAGTACGCTTTTATTTGTGCATCAGTTAACATAAATAGACTATAAAAGTCATTGTCTCCTTTACGAGGAGTTGTATCAAAATGGTACCATCCACTTCCACAGTTAACCAAGTTCCAATAATGATGCCCATCTACCTTAATTATGTCCTGATTCTGAATACCTGCTCTTGTAAGCAGCTCTTTGGCAGTTGCAAAATAAACGAAGCAATCTCCGGAACCCTTTGATAACCCTTGAATGGCGCCCTTTACCCAATCTGACTTATCTGAATGATCCACATAACCTATATTAGATTTAGTCCAATGATAGATTTCCTTTGCTTTATCTTTCTGGGACATACCGTCTTTAATAATTTTTGAAAGAACTTCATCAGCCAGCTTATCTGCCTGAGCTTTGTTACCGGATGTATCTGCTGATGTCTCTTTTGGCTTTTCAGCAACCTTGAAAGCAGCCTTTTTTGTGGCAGTATTCCCTGAAGAATCTGTAGCGCTGTAAGTTACCGAATAGGTACCTGCCTTTTTCAAATTTACTGCACTACTGTCAACCTCCAGTTTTACATCTTTATCTACATTGTCAGTAACCGTAACATCCTTTTTATAAGAAACCGTATCTCCAATATATACGGTTTGATCACGGACACCGGAAATCAAAGGCGGCTCCGTATCCTTTGGGGTGTCATCAGCTGTATTTTCTGTTTGACTGCTATCTACTCCTGTATCATCGCTTTTCTGTTGATTCCATGAGGAAGCTTTTAAATTTGAACCGTTATGTGCAAAATACATTAAACCTATAGCAACACCTGAGGTTATTGCAAAAAAAATCATAAAAATTATTCCTAATAGTCTTTTCTTTTTCTTTCTGCGCCTTGCTCTCATTTTTAATCACCTTCAAATTTGTCTTGATTTATGATCTTAATATAATAAAAAGGATATTTCATTTAACACGTGCAAGAAATATTTTGAATTCATAATAAGTCTACGTAATTCGTATTGAAAAAGTATCGCATAGTTGTTTCAAAGTTGTAAATTTTTTGGGAAACTAAAAAAAAGACCGGAAGTTAATTAACTCCACAGCCTTTTTCCTTTAATCATTATTTTTCCCTATGTCCGATAATATCAAGCCCTTGTTGTGATCCAAAGCCCAGCTTATTCCCCATTCATTCTGGAATATGAGAAGATTTCTGTCTTTTAAATCTTTTACTCTTTTTGTATCACTTGTCAAATTAAGTTTTTCAGCATCTATCCCTTCATTTTCAATCCAACGGATATATCTGAAAGGAAGTCTTTCCAGTTTTATATCTACACCATATTCGTTCTTAAGTCTATATTCAAGTACTTCAAATTGCAGAACACCGACCACTCCGGTAATGACTTCTTCCATTCCAATAAAGAATTCCTTAAATACTTGTATAGCTCCTTCTTGAGATATCTGAGTAATTCCTTTAACAAACTGTTTTCTTTTCATTGTATCCATAGGCCTTACTCTGGCAAAATGTTCAGGAGCAAAGGTTGGTATTCCTTCAAACTTATATTTTTTATTTCCCTGGCATAATGTATCACCTATGCTGAATATTCCCGGATCAAAAACACCTATTATGTCTCCTGCATAAGCTTCCTCTACAATTTCTCTCTCCTGTGCCATAAACTGCTGAGGCTGAGTAAGTTTGATTTTGTTTCCTGCCTGTACGTGATTTACTTCCATTCCTTTTGTAAATTTGCCGGAGCAAATTCTCATGAAGGCAATTCTGTCCCTATGTGCAGGATTCATATTAGCTTGAATCTTAAACACAAAAGCAGAAAAATTATCTGAATAAACATCAATTTCTCCTTCATTGGAGCTTCTTGGGAGCGGAGGGAGTGTCATTTTTAAGAAGTGACGTAAAAACGGCTCAACACCAAAGTTTGTAAGCGCACTTCCAAAGAACACAGGTGTAAGTTCACCTGTTCTTACCTTATTTATATCAAACTCATCCCCTGCAATATCCAACAGTTCTATGTCTTCCATCAGCTTATTGTGAAGAGATTCTCCAAGCAAATCTTTGAATACCTCATCATCCACATTTCCTTTTACAGCTTCGACCTCAGTCTGCCCATGATTTCCTCCATTGAACACCTGTATGGAATTTTCGTATCTTTCATATACACCCTTGAAATCTGCACCCGAACCTATAGGCCAGTTAATGGGGTATGACTTTATTCCAAGTACATTTTCAATATCTTCCATGAGTTCAAATGGATCCTTGCTTTCTCTATCCATCTTATTTATAAATGTGAAAACCGGAATTCCTCTTAGGCTGCATACATGGAACAATTTCTTAGTCTGTTCCTCAACACCTTTTGCAGCATCAATAACCATCACAGCACTATCTGCTGCCATCAAGGTTCTGTAAGTATCCTCACTAAAGTCTTGATGTCCAGGAGTATCCAAAATATTTATACAATATCCGTCGTAATTAAATTGCATTACTGATGATGTTACAGATATACCTCTTTGTTTTTCTATCTCCATCCAGTCAGAAACCGCATG